>JAMFST010000975.1 GCA_026225435.1 Labilithrix luteola | reverse complement strand
GCTGTTCCACTTCGCCTGGACATTCCCCGACACCGACGGCCTGCCGCACCTGGTGCGTCGCCTCCTGTGGACCGGGTGGACGGGCGTGGACCTCTTCTTCGTCCTCTCCGGCTACCTCATCACCCGCGGCCTGGTGGCGACCTCCACCCGCCCCCTCGGCGAGCGCATGCGCCTCTTCTGGACGCGCCGCTTCCTCCGCATCTTCCCGCTCTACTACGTGTACATCCTGGTCGGCACGGTGGTGGTGCTGGCCGTCGGCGGCTTCATCCCCGGCCTGTCGTACTGGCTGTACGTGCAGAACTACGCGCTCGCCTTCGACCCGGAGCCGCTGCACTGGACCTCGCACCTCTGGTCGCTGGCCATCGAGGAGCAGTTCTACTTCGTGTGGCCGCTCTTCGCGTTGCTCGCGCCGCGGCGCATGCGGGTCCCGTTCACCTTGCTGGCGATCGCCGGCTGCGTGGCGGCTCGTGCCGGCCTGGCGCTGATGGTGGCGCGGGCGGCGGATGCGGAGCACGCGCTCACGCTGGTGAAGCTCGCCTACCGGGCGACGCCGACGCACATGGACGGCCTGCTCCTCGGCGCGCTCATGGCGATGTTCGCGGTCGACGGGGAGCACCCGCTGGCGCGCTTGTGGGTGAAGGTCCGGCCGGTGGTGACCGCGCTCGCCGCCTTCGCCGTGGTCGGGCTGGTGGTGGTCACCCACGGCTTCGAGACCTACGATCGCCGCATCGTCATCGCCGGCTACTTCCTCATCGCGGTCATGTTCGTGGGCTTCGTCTCGCTGGCCGTCGACAACCGCCTGCACCCGCTGGCCAAGCGCACGCTCACCAGCTCGCCGCTCCGCGCCTGCGGGCGGGTCAGCTACGGTATGTACATCCTGCACTGGCCGATGGTGGTCGTCTCCCAGCCCTGGCTCGAGGCGAAGCACGGCGACCTCGCCAGCAAGGGGGCGACGGGTCAGTCTTTCCTCCTCGGGGTCGGCGTCATCGTCCTCGGCATCGTCGTCACCTACCTCGCCGCCGAGGTGAGCTTCCGTTTCCTCGAGTCCCCCTTCCTGCGCTTGAAGGAGCGCTTCCACGGCTGATCCGCCGTCTGCCGCCATGAGCGATCCCGAAAAGCTAGTGACCGAGCCGAAGACCCGCCTGGAGGCCACACTCGCCTCGGGCGCGGTGAAGGCCTCGGAGGAGGTACCGGCAGCCGCACCGACGGCGCCGAGCCTCGCGCCCGAATCGCAGCCGACCTCCTCGACCGAGGTCGAGGTGATCGCCTCGCTGGCCGGCGGGGCGGCCATCACCGGCTCCGGCGCCCTGTCGGCCGTCATGCCCCCCCCGGCCACCGCCATTACCGCGGCCGGCGCCGACCCGGCGATCGCGCCGCCCGAGCCCGAGCCGGACCTCGGCGAGCCTCGCCGCGCCGACGTGCCGCCGCGGCCGCCCGCGGGCGCCTTCTACTACGGCCGCCGCAAGAAGCGCGGGAACGAGATCTGCCAGATCCTGATCCGCAACGGCGACGTGAAGCCGGAGGACGTGCGCATCGCGCTCAAGATGCAGGAGGAGCGCGGCGGGCAGATCGGCCGCATCCTCGTCTCGATGGGCGCCACCTCGGAGCGCGCCATCTCGCGCGCGCTCCTCCAGCAGCTGCAGCTGCGCGGCAACCCGGAGGCCAACCTCTCGCTCGCCGCCCGCCAGAACCCGGGCCTGGCCGGTCTGCAGGTCAAGTGCAGCCCCTTCGCCACCACCATGGCGCTGATCTTCTCCGACCTCATCGCGCTCCTCATCGCGGTCGGCTTCGGCGTCGCGGTCAACTTCGCCCGCGCCTGGGTCCCGCACCCGGAGTTCTTCTACCTGATGGCCAGCGCGGTCATCCTCTGCGCCGCCGCGCTCCCCTCGCTCGGGCTGTACGGCGCGATGGCGGCCAGCCCGCCCGACGAGCTGCGCCTCACCACCGGCGCGCTCACTCTCTCGGTCCTCGGCGTCGCCGCGCTCGCCATCTTCGGCGACAAGGCGACCCGCCTGTGGACGCTCTTCTCCCTCGGCGTCTGGTGGCTCAGCGCCGTCTGCCTCTTCCCGCTGATCCGCGCGCTCACCCGGCACATGTGCGCGCGCAAGGACTGGTGGGGGCACCCCGTCGTCGTCCTCGGCGCCGCGCGCACCGGCCGTCTCATGGTGCGCACGCTGCAGGCGCAGCCGAGCCGCGGTCTCAAGCCGGTGTTCCTCCTCGACGACGATCCGGCCAAGCACGGCACCCTGCGCGCCAGCTGGACCAACGAGCAGGTCGAGGTGCGCTCGATCGCCATCAACGCGCAGGACCTCCTGTCCGACTCGGCCCTCCGCGTCGCGCGCGAGCTGCTCGACCTGCCGCCGGATGCCCCGCGCAGCTCGGTGGTGTCGTCCGGCCTGGCCGCCAAGGATCGCCCCTCCTCGAGCCGCGAGTCGCTCACCGGTCCGGTCAGCAGCAACAAGGACCGCGCCTCGGAGCAGCGAATCTCGCGCGACCGCATCTCGCACTCCGGCCATTACCACCCGACGCCGGTCCCCCCGCCGCTCACCTCCACGCTCTCCGGCTCGCCGCTCTCGGTGCCGATCCCCACGCCGGTGATCGAGGATCGCGAGGAGCGCATCCCGCCGTCGTCCCGGCGCGACTCCGCTCGCCCCGCGCGTGGCATGTTCGCCGAGGTCGAAGGCGTGCCCCTGGTCGGCGATCTGTCGCTCGCCCCCATCCTCGCCAAGCGCCTGCGCATCGCTTACGCCATCGTGGCCATGCCCGGCGTCGACTCGGAGAAGCTGCTCCGTCTCACCGAGCGCTCCGGCGGCGCCTTCTCCCACCTGCTGATCATCCCCGACCTCTTCGGCTTCAGCAGCATCGGCGTCCCGGCCAAGGACGTCGGCGGCGTGCTCGGCATCGAGGTCCGGCAGCAGCTCCTCTTGCCCGGTCCGCGCTTCGCCAAGCGGGTCATCGACGTCATCCTCACCCTCTTCGGCGGCATCTGCATCCTGCCGGTGCTCGCGCTCCTCGCGCTCATCATCAAGGTGGATTCGCGCGGCCCCGTCCTCTACTGGCAGACGCGCCTCGGGCGCGACGGGCGCCACTTCCGCGCCGCCAAGTTCCGCAGCATGCACGGCGACGGCGAGGCGCGCCTCCGCGCGGTGCTCGACAACGATCCGAAGATGAAGGAGGAGTACGAGGAGTTCCACAAGCTGCAGAACGATCCTCGCGTGACCCGCTTCGGCCGCATCGTACGAAAGTACAGCCTCGACGAGTTCCCCCAGCTGTGGAACGTGCTCCGCGGGGAGATGAGCCTGGTCGGTCCGCGCCCGTACCTCGAGCGCGAGATCAAGGACATGGAGCAGAAGGAAGGCGTCATCCTCCGCGCCATGCCCGGCATGACCGGCATGTGGCAGGTCTCCGACCGCAACTCGACCGGCTTCAGCGAGCGCCTGCGCATGGACGTCCACTACGTGCGCAACTGGTCCCCCTGGCTCGACATCTGGGTCCTCGCCAAGACGGTCAGCGTGGTCATCCGCGGCACGGGCGTGTGAGAACGTGAGCGCGAGCTTTCGCATCGCTGGACCGGAGGACGCGGGCGCGCTCGCCCACCTCGGGCGGGAGACCTTTCGCGAGACCTTCGTGGAGGGCTTCGCCGTCGCGTACTCGGCGGCCGACGTGGCGACCTACTTCGCCGCGGCCCTCACCTCCGAGAAGGTGCAGGCGACGATGGCGGCGCCGGACGTTCGCTGGTGGATCGCCGAGGACGACGGGCTCCCGGTCGGCTTCGCCATGGCGGGCCCCTGCGGCTTGCCGCACCCCGAAGCCACGCGCCGCCACGGGGAGCTGAAGCGCCTGTACATTCTGCGTTCTCACCAGGGCACGTCACTGGGGCGCGCGCTGTTCGACGAGAGCATCGCCTGGCTGACGACCACCTTCGGTGATCCGCTGTGGATCGGCGTCTGGAGCGGCAACGAGAAGGCGCAGCGCTTCTACACCCGCAACGGCTTCGTCAAGGTCGGCGACTACCACTTCCCCGTCGGGGAGACGCGGGACCACGAGTACATCCTGCGGCGCCCGCCCGCGCCGTCGTCGACCTAGATCTTCTTGTCCGCGCCGGCCCAGTAGGTCGCGCGGAGCTCGCGCTTGAGCACCTTGCCGACCGCGCTGCGCGGCAGCTGGGCGATGAAGTCCACCGACTTGGGCGCCATCACCGAGCCGAGGATCGACTTGCAGAAGACGATGATCTCCTCCTCGGTCGTGGTGGTACCGGGGGCGAGCTCGACGACTGCCTTGACCGCCTCGCCCCACTTCTCGTCGGGCACGCCGATGACCGCGCTGTCCTGCACCGCCGGGTGCCCCGCCAGCGCCTGCTCCACCTGGAGCGGGAACACGTTGAACCCGCCCGAGATGATCATGTCGCGCTTGCGATCGCTCACGTAGACGAAGCCGTCGGCGTCGCGGTAGCCGAGATCGCCGGTGCGTTGCCAGCCGTCTTGCTTGATGGCCGCGGTCGCCTCGGGGTCGTCGGCGTACTCGATCATGACGGTGGGGCCGCGCACCACCAGCTCGCCGACCTCGCCGGGCGGCAGCAGGTTCCCCTCGTCGTCCATCACCTCGAGGCCGGCGATGCTGGCGCTCATGAAGCCGACGGACTTCAAGCGGTGGGCGAGATCGGGCTCGCGCAGG
>JAMFST010000974.1 GCA_026225435.1 Labilithrix luteola | reverse complement strand
GTGGCTCACCGCGCTGGCGATGACGACGACCGTGGCGTACTCCGCGCTCCTCTTCTCGCGGCTGCCGGGCTGACGTGGGGCACCCGGTATGCGACGGACGGGCAGCAGCTTCGGGTGGCGCCGCGGCCGCCGCCTCGTCACGGGGACGACGATGTACACCAAGAGCACCGGCGGCACCTGCCACTCGACCACCACGCCGACCGGTCAGCTCTGGCACGCGAGCGACATGGTGAAGGCCGACCCATCGACGTTCGTGGCCGAGACACTCTCGCCGGAGACGCGCTGATTCGAGGGATACCTCAACGCGTGGCTGGCGCCGCTCCGTCGCGGTTGACCGCGAGCTTCCTCCACGCCGCCGCGCCCACCTCTCGCAGCAGCTTCCGCTCTTCGTCGGTGCGAGCGGCCGGGAGGGTCGCGTCGGCGAGCGTCAGCGCCGCGGTGAGGTAGGCCTCGTCGGTCACGGCCGGATCGATCGCCAGCTCCTGCCAGCTCCCTCCGTCGCCGGTGCCACGGTACGAGCGCGCTGCCACGAGCGGTGTTCGCTCGTGCAGGAGCGCGTGCAGGTTGCGCTCGCGATCCGGCGTGAGCAGGACCGCCGGGTCGCCGGGAAAATCGAGGTGACGCGCGGTGAGCTGCCGCCGGCTCTTCGTCGCCGCATCCAGCTTGCCCCAGCGCACCTTGGCAAACGCGAAGAGCGCGAGCAACACCACCCCCAGGAGCGACGCTGGCAGGCTCGACTCGCCGATCCCCCCGATCAGCGCCGCCGCGCCCGCCACGAAGAGCGGCAGCCGCACGTAGGCCGCGATGACCGACCGGCGATGCATCGGGATATGCAGCACCGGCCCGGCCTTGGCGCAGACCAGGTACGACTCAAGCGGCACCAGCGGCACGCGCCATACGTGGAAGAACGTGGTGAAGACGAAAGACTCGTCGAGCTCCTCGACCTTGCCGTACGGCGCCTTGCCAAAGTGGATGATCATCGGTTGCTTCCCCCGCTTCGACCGTAGCACCGGGGGAGTTGGTTCACGTTTCGGCCTGAATTTACCCCTACTTCTCTCGTTGACGCCGCACGTGGTCGGCGAACTTGCCGACCAGGTCCGAGCTTTCCGCGTCAGGTGCCCGCGGCTGCTCACGACCCGGCTTCTCGCCTGTCGTGCCCAATCCGAGCGCCGCCTTGCGGGCCGCGCTCGCGAGACGACGTACGTGCTGGCGGAGCGCGTCGCCAGCGGTCCCGCCAAACGGATCTGGTGCTGCCGGCGCGTTCGCGATCGTGTCGGGTGTACTGGCCTCCGCCCCTTCGAGTGGTGCGGGAACGATGCCGAGCAGGTCGCGCAGCATCCGGTCGACATCCTCGATGCGTCGCGTGCCCGGGCCCTCGCCGGTCAGGTCGGCGTAGACGTCCGTCTCGGTGAACAGCCACTCGGCGTAACCGCGTACGTAGTGCTCAGGGTGCGTGTACCCCCAGACGTGCTTGCCGCTCGCCACCAGCGACGCGACGAGATTCTGGCACTGCGCTAGGTAAGCGCCGGTATCGAGGCGGATGCCGCTCTTGCCGGCTGGGGTCTGCATCTCGAGGCGAAGCACAGCATCGAGGTCGCGGCAGGCGAGAAGACCGAAGCGGTCGGCAGTGATCTCCGCCGCCTTCGCGTAGGCGCGGCTGCTCGGCGTGTTGGTCTCCTGGGACGCGCTCAACGCCCAGGCGAAGCGAGCGTCGCGCGTCTGCGCGATGCAGTGTCCGACCTCGTGACCGATCACCGCGAGAAGCTGCAGCTCGTCGAGTGTGGCCAGGTAGCCTCCGAGGAATTCGATCCCCATGGGCTCGTCGACGGCGAGGCGCACCGAATCGAAGGTGCTGCTCGACTGGAACAGCTCGATGGGGTCGC
>JAMFST010000973.1 GCA_026225435.1 Labilithrix luteola | reverse complement strand
TCTTCGCCGCGGTCATCGCGCGGAACGACTTTCGCCCCGAGGTCATCGAACCGCTGCGCGCCGAGGCGCGAGCTTTCGGTCTGCCCGACGACGGCGACGGACAGGTGCTGGCCAAGCGGCTGCACGCGGCGTACGTCGAGGGGACCTTCCCCGAGGAGCGCATCTGCGAGGTGATCGCCTGGTCGGTCGCCGGCTGGACCGAGGAGGAGCTGCGCGTGTTCTGCGCCGCGGAGATCCAGCGTCACGGGCTGCGTGATCGCATCCATCCGGAGGTGCAGATCATCTTCGAGGGGGTGCGCGGGCTCGGCATCCCCTGTTACCTGGTGAGCGCGTCGCCGCAGGCGATCGTGGAGGCCGCCGGGGAAGTGGTCGGAGTGGCGCCTTCCCACGTGGTGGCGGCGCGGCCGGCGGTGACCGGCGGGATCGTGCGCGCGTGGGCCGAGCGGCCCATCCCGTACGGCGCGGGCAAGGTGCACAACCTCGCCGAGCGCACGCGCTCGCACGAGCACGGCGAGCTGCTGGCGGCCTTCGGGGACAACGTGTTCGACACCTCGATGCTGGCGCACGCGCGGCTGGCGACGGCGGTGCGTCCGAAGCCGAGGTTGCTCGCGGCGGCCGACGAGGTCCCCGGGTTGCGGCTTCTCGGCGGTTTGTTGTGATCGATTGTTAGCGTCCACATGCGGACCGGCGCGGCGAGCCCTCGCGAGATAGACTGACGCTCATGAAGCTTGGCTTGGTGGGGACCGCAGTGGTGGCGAGCCTCGCGGTGGGGGCACCTGCGATCCTCGTCGGGGCGTGTGCTTCCGGTGACTCGGCGAGCGCGGTCGTGAAGATCGACGCGGGCGCCAGCAACGGGACCACGGGGACCAAGGCGGGCGGCGGGACGGGCGACACCGACGCCGGCGAGTCGGGGGGCGACGGCGCATCCGATGCCGCGAGCGCGGCCGACTCCGCGCTGCCGTCGGCGCACACCACGGGCAACACGCTGATGGTGAACGGCAAGGCGCGCACCTACGACATCACCGTTCCGCTCGATTGCAGCGCGGCGAAGAAGCTCCCGATCGTCTTCATGCTCCACGGCGACGGCGGGCGGGGCTCGGACCTGTACGGCGCCGGGTTCCCCATCGAGGACGCGGCGGCGGCGGCCGGTGACGAGGCGATCTTCGTCTATCCCGACGGGCACGACGACAACACCAACCAGAACGGGAGCGCGTGGAACATCTACGACGATCCCGGCGTGTTCCCGTACACCTCGGCCGATCCCAGCGGCAACGAGGACGTCGATTACTTCGACGCGATGGTGACGACCTTCGGCGCGCTCGCCTGCGGGGACGCGAGCCGCGTCTTCGTGACCGGCGTGAGCAACGGCGGGTACATGACCAACCAGCTGGCCCGCTGGCGCTCGGGGACCGTGAAGGCGGGGGCGCCGCAGTCCGGTGGACCGCCGAGCGGAGCGACCGACTCGGACTACCCGACGGCCCCGTACTGCGTCGGCACCACCGGCGCGGTCCCCATGCTCATCGTGCACGGCTCGGCGGACACCGTCGTGGATCCGTCGCTCGGCCAGCAGGCGGCGTCGTACTGGGACATGGCGAACGGGTGCGCGCAGGCGGCGAGCGATTGCAGCGCGACCACCAACGATCTGGTGGTGCCGCCGGTCACGCCGACGACCGCGGTGTCGCCCAGCCCCTGCATGACGTCGACGGGATGCACGGCGGGCGAGCCGGTGATCCTCTGCTTCATCCAGGGCATGGGTCATCAGATCTGGTCGAGCGCGCCGACGGCGATCTGGAGCCTGTTCGGCTCCATCCCCTGACGGCGGAGCTTACTTGTCGTGCGGGACCAGGACGGAGCGGTCTGGTAGGGTGGCCCCCGTGTCGACCGCGACGACCGAAGGAATCACCGTATCGGTGGAGGCAGTGTACGTAGCCGAGCAATCTGCCCCGCGAGCGCGGCGCTATGTGTTCGCCTACACCGTCCGCATCGAGAACGCCGGCAGCCGCCCGGCGCAGCTGCGCAACCGTCACTGGGTCATCGTCGACGGGGACGGCAAGACCGAGGAGGTGCGCGGCCCTGGCGTCGTCGGCCAGCAGCCGGTGCTCAGGCCCGGCGAGCACTTCGAGTACACCAGCGGCTGCGTGCTCAAGACGCCGCGCGGCGAGATGCGCGGCGAGTACGAGATGCACCGCCCCGACGGGTCGCGCTTCGACGCGGCCATCGCGCCCTTCCGCCTCGCGCTCCCTCACTCCATCAACTGACCGAGGCCCACCATGCTCGACGAATCGCGTTACCAGCAGCTGGCCGATGTCGCCTTCCGGCGCATCGAGGACGCCTTCAAGGACGTGGACGCCGAGGACGTCGATCTCGAGCGCTCGGGCGACGTGGTCACGCTGACCTTCCGCTCGGGCGCGCGTTGCGTGATCAACACGCAGCGGCCCACGCGGCAGATCTGGCTCGCGGCCAACGCGCGCGCCTGGCACTTCGACTACGACGCCGCCAGCGAGAGCTGGAAGGACGACAAGGGGCGCGAGGGGGATCTGTTCACGCAGATCGCCCAGATCGTGACCGCCGCGGGCGTGCCGATCACCGTCTGACAGCTCACGCGGCGGCGGCGGAGCTCTGGGGCGGGGACCGCCGACGTGGTCTTCGTGACGGGTCGTAGATGTGCTCGGCGCGACGGTAAGGGTACGCGGGATCGCGGTCGCCGTCGGGCAGGTAGGCGGGATAGATCATCGTCGACCGGTCGCGGACGCGCTGGCGGATGTGGACGAGGAATCGGCGGGTGCGCGCGAGGGTGCGCTTGGTGACCGCGTTGTTGGCGGGGTTCGCCGAGAGGATCTCGCGGACGCCGTACTCGGTGAAGCCGTCGTGGAGTAGCTCCTTGGTCATCTCGTCGAGGATCGTGCGCCCACTCTCGGTCAGGTGGAGCCAGTTGACGCGGCGGTCGGGCGGCCATCGGGAGCGGACGACGTAGCCGAGCTCCTCGAGGCTATCGAGCATGCGAGAGACCACCGAGTCGCAGACGTCGAGCGTGCGCCGCAGGACACGCTGCGCGACGCCGTCGCCGCCGATGACGATGAGCATGTCGAGCCGCGCCGGCGTGATGCGGTACTCGTGGGTGTAGAGGGACATCCATGCGCGCGAGAAGCGCATCGAGGACCAGTAGGCGCGTTTGAACGACTGGAAGGTGGGGTGCACGAAGCGCCGCCCGAGCAGCGCTCGTGCCAGCGCGTCGAGGGCGTGACCGTTACCAGGCCAACCCCGGACGCCCCCCTGCCACCCGAGAAAAACGACGCCTTCCTCATGACAAGGGCGTTCAGTTTTCCGGGGGAGGGGGCCGCCGGGGAATTCGATGGCTGTCCTCGGACGGATTGCCCTGTCGCCGGACAGATGTACAGCCACGAGCACCGCTCGCGGCGGATCGGCGACGGGCGGGCGCCGCGGTCGGTGCGCCGTCGCGAACCGGCCCACGCCGCGTGCGCATCGCGGGTCACGCTCGGCATGGCTGGCTCGCTCGCGGCAATGCCGCGACCGCTCGCTGCGAGCCC
>JAMFST010000972.1 GCA_026225435.1 Labilithrix luteola | reverse complement strand
CGGGAGCCTGGTGTCCAGCGTTCGCGCGCTCCTCGGCTCGCAGCGCCTGGAGGTCCTGCGCCCATGAGAGCCATCGTCATCACCGAGTACGGGCCGCCGGAGGTGCTTCGCGAGGAGGAACGGCCGCGTCCGACCGCCACCGCGGGGACGGTCGTGGTGCGCGTGCGCGCCTTCGGGTTGAACCACGCCGAGGCGTACTTTCGCAGCGGCGCCTGGGGCGACGTCGCCAAGGTCAGCGGGATCGAGTGCGTGGGGGAGGTCGACGATCCCGGTGACTCGGAGCTGCGCGCCGGGCAGCGCGTCCTCGCGCTGATGGGAGGAATGGGCCGGAGCGTCGACGGCAGCTACGCCGAGTACGTCCGCGTGCCGATCGCCAGCGCGGTGCCGTTCGCGTCGAGCGCGTCCTGGGAGCTGCTCGCGGCGCTCCCCGAGTCCTACGCCACCGCCTGGACATTCCTTCATCACAACCTGGAGGTCCGGCCCGGGCAGCAGATCGTCGTGCGCGGGGCCGCCTCGGCGCTCGGTCAGGCGGTGGTCAACATCGCCGGCGACCTCGGCGTGCGGGTGATCGCCACGACCCGCTCGGCGGACAAGCTGCCGCTGCTCGAGTCGCTCGGCGCCACTGCGCTGCTCGACGAGGGGATGCTCGCGCCGCGGATCCGTGAGCGCGTGCCCGACGGGGTCGACGGCGTCGTCGACATCGTGGGGACGAGCACCCTGCTCGATTCACTCCGGATGGTGCGCTACGGCGGGCGCGCGGCCATGGCCGGCTTCCTCGGCGGAGGGGCGCCGCTCCCCTTCGACCCCCTCCAGCACCTGCCGAGTGGCGTTCAGCTCAGCTTCTTCGCCAGCGCCTTCGTCTTCGGGACGCCGGCTCTCCCGCTCGCGCGCATCCCCTTCGCCGAGCTCATCGCCCGCGCCGAGAGCGGTGCGTACCGCTGCCAGCCGGCGCACGTGTTCCCTTTCGAGGAGATCGTCGCCGCGCACCGCTTGATGGAGTCGGGGCGGGCGCGAGGAAAGGTCGTCGTGCGCGCGCCCGGCTCCTGAGGCGCTCACGGCGCGTCGGTCGGTTCGGCGGTGATCTGCAGCTTGCCGAGGAGCGACTTGGAGACGGCCAGGTTGTTCTTCGCGTCGACGATCACGGCGCCGACGTCGGGGAGCGAGTCGACCAGGGCCAGCCCCTTCACCGGGCCGAGGATGAAGACCGCGTCGTCGATGGCGTCGGCCTGCAGCGCGGTCTTGGCGTAGATGGTCACGCTGCGGCTGGCCGTGGCCGGGAAGCCGGTGCGCGGGTCGATGATGTGGTGGTACCGCTTGCCGTCGACGAAGTAGGTCCGCTCGTAGTCGCCGGCGGTGCTGAAGGCGTGATCGGTGACGGGCAGGACGGCGAAGTAGCGCCCGTCGGCGCCGCGCGGATCGCGCACGCCGGCGATCCACGGGCTGCCATCGGCCTTCACTCCGCGGGCGTACAGATCGCCGCCGGCCTGCGCATAGAACGAGGTGAGGCCGGCCTTGTCGAGCACCGCGGTCGCGCGGTCGATCCCGTAGCCCTTGGCGATCCCGCCGAGGCTGATTTTCACGCCGGCCTTGTCGAGGAAAACGGTGCGCTTGGCGTCGTCGAGGTGCACGTGACGGTAGCCGACCAGCGGAAGGCGCTTCTTCACCTCGGCGGCGGTGGGCGGGTGCGGATCGAGGTCCTCGTCGAACTTCCACAGACCGTGCAGTCCCTCGAAGGTGATGTCGAAGGTGCCCTGCGAGATCTCGCTGGTGTGCACCCCTTCCTTGACCACCGCGTAGCTCTCCTCGCCGATGGCCACCGGGTGATCGCCGGCGGCGGCGTTGATCTGGGAGATCTCGCTGTCGGGGCGCCAGGTGGTCATGAGTGACTCGACCCGCTTGATCTCCATGATGGCCGCCTCCATCGCGGCGCGCACCGCGGCGGCGTCGAGGGTCGGCGTGGTGAAGGCGGTGAACGCGAGGTGCGTGCCCATCGCTTTTCCTTCGAGCGAGACCTTCTCGGCGGTGAAGGGAAGGTGCACGACGGCAGCGTCGACCTCCAGCGCTGCGGGCACGGTGACGGTCAGCGCGCCCGCGTCGCCGGCGGCGCTGTCTCCCGGAGGCGCCGCGGGGGAGGCTCCGTCGTGACAGGCAGTCAACGCGGTCAGCGCGATCGACGCGAGCACGACGAGCGATGTGCGTTCGTCAAAGTGGCGGGACCAATTCGCGTGCGTGCAGGGTTTGCCGGGCGTCGTCATGTTTCGCGGCGCACGTTACTCGACCACCTGCGGGTTTGGCCTGCTGCTCTGCATCGTGGCGGCGGACGCGCGCGCCGACGATGTGACGCCGCCCGTCGCCCTCTCTGCGGCCGCGGTTCCCTACCCACCCGACGCGGACGCTTCGCTACGCGTCGCTGAACGACGTGATCGCTCCGCATGATGCGAAAATGATCCACGAGAGGTCGGCGAGAAATTGTCGGAAAGGCTGCAAGACTAGGGCGGGG
>JAMFST010000971.1 GCA_026225435.1 Labilithrix luteola | reverse complement strand
GGACGTCACATCCGGGGCCGGGCCCGGCCCCGGCCGGGGTAGGTTCCGCCGCGCCATGATCGGCTACGAGCTCCTGCGCAGCGCGCTCTTCGGTCTCTCGCCGCACACCTCGCACCGGCTGGCGCTCGATGCGCTGGCCTTCGTCGAGCAGCACCCGGCCGTGCGCTCGTTCGTGTCGCTCCTCTCGGGGGCGCCGGATCCGCGGCTGCGGACGCGGGTCATGGGGCTCGATTTCCCCTCGCCGATCGGGCTGGCCGGCGGGTTCGACAAGAACGCCGAGGCGCCGGGGGCGCTGGCCGCGCTCGGCTTCGGCTTCCTCGAGCTCGGGACGGTGACGGCGCAGGCGCAGGAAGCGAACCCCGAGCCGAACCTCTTCCGCCTCCCGGACGACCGCGCCCTCATCAACCGGCTGGGCTTTCCCAACGAAGGGGCGGCGGCGGTCACCCGTCGCTTCGCCGCCGGGCCACGTCCGCCGGTGCCGGTCGGCTTCTCCATCGGCAAGAGCCGGTCGGTCCCGCTCGATCCGGTGCAGGGCGCCATCGACGACTACCGGGCGAGCTTCGCGGCGGTGCACGTGCACGCCGACTTCGTGGTGGTGAACGTCTCCTCGCCGAACACCGCCGGCCTGCGCGCCTTGCAGACGGCCGACGTGGCCCGCGACCTCTTCGCCGCGCTGCAGGAGGACAACCGGCGGCTCGGCGCCAAGCCGCTGCTGGTGAAGGTGGCACCGGATCTCGAGGACGGCGACTACGCCGCGCTCCTCGAGGAGGTGAAGCGCTTCGAGCTCTCCGGGGTCGTCGCCACCAACACCACCATCGGCCGCCGCGGCCTCGCGACACCGGCGTCGCGGATCGAGGAGATCGGCGCCGGCGGCCTGAGCGGCCCGCCGGTGAAGGCGCGCGCCCGCGCCATGGTGACGATGGCGCGCCAGGCGCTCGGCCCCGGTGCCGCGATCATCGGCGTCGGCGGGATCGAGACGATCGACGACGTCCTCGCCATGCGCAGGGCGGGGGCCGATCTCGTGCAGATCTACACCGGCTTGATCTACGGCGGCCCCGGCCTCCCCGGCGCACTCGCCCGCGAGCTCGTCACGCGACAGACCTAGCGCGATTATCGATGACGCTGACGGGTCTCAGTCGGTGCAGGCGGTCGCGAGCTCCGTCGTCACGCCTTCGGCGTCGCCGCAGGGATTCGAGGAGACCTCCGTGGGCGTGCCGCTGCAGTTCTTGTGGAGGTTCAGGTCCTGGGTGAGCACCGCCACGAGCGCGCCGGTGGTGACGTCGTAGTAATCGATGGTCAGCGCGCCCACGACGCCGCTGCTGATCTCGACCACGTGGTAGCCGCTGCACGACTGGGTGAACTCGGTGATCCGCTTGGACGTCTGCTGGTAGGCGCACCAGCTGGTGGCGACCGACGCGGTGGCGTAGTCGGCGATGCACGCGTCTCCCGCGGTGCACGAGGCGGTGCCGCTGCAGGCCACCTGTTCACCGCCGTCGGCGACGGGGGCGCGGTCCGCCGTGCTGCTC
>JAMFST010000970.1 GCA_026225435.1 Labilithrix luteola | reverse complement strand
GTCGTCGCCGCCATCTTCGCGGCGACCTTCGAGGAGCTGGCGGCCATCGGCTACAAGGCCCTCAGCCTCGAGGCGGTCGCCGCCCGCGCCCGGGTGAACCGCACCACCGTGTACCGCCGCTGGCCGACGACCGCGGCGCTGGTGCTCGCCGCCTTCGCCACGGTCCGCGAGGAGGTCGTCCCCGCGTCCCCGAACACCGGAGAGCTCCGGGAGGACCTCGTCGGCTTCGTCGTCGAGACCGCGCGCCGCGGCACGACGCCGGTCGGGTGGGCCACCTTGCGCATGTTCCTCTTCGAGACGATGGCGCCAGAGCTGGCGCCGCTTCGTCAGGTGCTCTCGTCCGACTGGGCCACCCGCGGGCCGCCCGTCGTGATCGATCGCGCCATCGCCCGCGGCGAGCTGCCCGTGGGGACCGATCCCACATTCCTCATCGAGGCCCTGCACGGCGCCACCCTCCGGCGCATCCTCGTCGATCGCGGCCCGATCGATCGTCGCTGGGCCGAGGCGCTGGTCGACACGCTCCTGCGCGGCGTCCTGACGGCGCCGCCGGCCCCCGCGCGGCCGGCCAAGACGAGCGCGCGTCGTGAACGTACGCCCGCTCGGTCGCGCTGATCCTCGCCGCCCCATGAACAAGCGGACATTCTTTCTCGCGGCGGTGCTGCTCCCGCTCCTCGCCGCGGCGCCGTCGGCCCGCGCCGAGGACGACTCGGTGGAGTCGCTGCGCTTCGCCACCACCACCGTCGCTGCGATGAACCCGTTCCTCGTCGTCGACGTGGTGCAACTGAGCTACCAGCACCGCCTCTACGCCGCGTCCTCGCCGCTCTTGCGCCGCAACTCCGTCGAGGTCTCGACCAGCCTCGTCCTCGGCCCCTTCTTCGCGCCCACCGTGCGGGTCGCGCTCCATCCGCTGGCCCTGCTGGAGGTGGGCGCGAGCTACAGCGCCAACGTCCTCTTCATCGACGCGCTCCAGGAGCGCCGCTCGCCGTCGAATTCCTACGCCGTCGACGTCGTCGGCGTGGAGTCGGGCGATCCGGCGACGCTGCAGTCGTTCACCGTCGACGCCACGGTGCAGGGGGCGCTCGGCAAGGTGGTCCTCCGCTCCACCAACGCGGCGACCTACACCACCGCGTCGCTCCGCGCGGGCGAGACGGTCTACTACAGCGCCGCCGCCGACATGCTGCTCGCGGCCAACAGCTGGGTCTTCAGCGACAACACGACGCTCGCGTACACCATCACGCCGCGTCTCCGCCTCGGTGTCACCGGGACGCTCTTCGCCACCGGCTACCCGGCGTCGGCCTACGCACCGGGCGAGTCCCACGCCGCGGTGAGCAACACGCCGGTCCTGCGCGTCGGCCCGTCCTTCAGCATGACGCTGCGTGACCAGCCCGACGGCCCGTTCGCCCGCGCCGACCTCTTCGCCAGCGTGCAGTGGTACGCCCTCGACCGGTACCGCACGGGCGAGGCGATCAGCGGCGCCGTCCCCTTCGTCAGCGTCGGCGTCCGCTTCGGCGGGCCGCTGTGGAAGCGGTAGAAGAGCGACCGATGGACGCGATGACGGTGGACGAACTGTCCACCTCATCATTGCTTCTCCCGAACCGACGTCGCTCTCTTCAGCGGGATGTCGGCGCCGGATTCATCTTCGAATCCGGCTTTGTGACCCTGGTACGGCTGTCTGTGCGAAGGAGGGGACTTGAACCCCTACGGTGTTACC
>JAMFST010000969.1 GCA_026225435.1 Labilithrix luteola | reverse complement strand
GGTAGGCGACGTCAGTCTTTCTGGAAGGTCAGCGCCTTCCCCTCGAGCACCTGCCAGCGCATGGTGTGCTCGTCGGGGAAGTAGAACGTCTGCGCGTCGGTCAGCCCGTCGCGGTCCGTCGTGACGGTGACCGACTGCTTGTCCTCGGTCGTCACCTTGTATTTCCCGGTCTGCTCGTCCTTCGGCGTCTTCACGTGCAGGGTGCCCGATTTGAACTCGAGCTCCGTCCCCACGGCGAAGGCGTTGGCCGCCACCTGCTGATCGGCGCCGACCCCTTCGGCGCGCACGCCGTGCCAGTGCCCCTCGAGCCGCTCCCCGGCGTGCTTGCAACCGGCCGCGAGCAGGACCAGCGCAATGGCGCCAGCGCTCGCACCCACACCAAGAAAGCCCGGCAATCGCATCGGCGGCAGAGCATACCCGTGATCGCTCCGTCCGTGTGTGCAGCCGTACGTGGAGTAGGCTGGAACGAGATGAGCCCCCCGAACGAAGGCGCTTCCGCGAGGTCCGACCATCCGAGCCCGGCGGTGGCGCTCATCCTGCGCGGCCGACCCCGCGATCTGGGCGGATTCACCGTCCGGCGGACCCTGCCGGCGATGCAGCGGGGGATGGTCGGGCCGTTCGTGTTCTTCGATCACATGGGGCCGACCGAGCAGCCGCCGGGGGCGGGGATGGACGTCCGGCCGCACCCGCACATCTCGCTGGCCACGGTGACCTACCTGTTCGACGGGGAGATCTTCCACAGGGACAGCCTCGGCTCGGCGCAGGCGATCCGCCCGGGGGACGTGAACTGGATGACCGCCGGGCGCGGGATCGCCCACTCCGAGCGGACCTCGCCGGAGGTGCGGGCGGCGGGGCAGAAGCTGCACGGGATCCAGGCGTGGGTGGCGCTGCCGACCTCCGCCGAGGAGTGCGAGCCGTCCTTCGCGCACCACCCGGAGGCGACGCTCCCGCGCGTGTCGGTCGGCGGGGCCGAGCTGCGGATCATCGCCGGCTCCGCCTTCGGCCAGGAATCGCCGGTGAAGGTCGCCTCGAAGACGCTCTACGTGGACGCGGTCGTCCCCGCCGGCGCCACCCTCGAGGTGCCCGTCGATCACGAGGAGCGCGCCCTCTACGTCGTCTCCGGCGAGCTCTCGATCGAGGGGGCGGGCGGCGCCGACGCGGCCGACGCCAGCTTCCGCGAAGGGGACATGGTCATCCTCGTCCCCGGCCAGCCGCTGCGGGTGCGAGCGACCAGCGATAGCCGCGCCATGCTCCTCGGCGGCGCGCGCCTCGACGGCGAGCGGCACATCTGGTGGAACTTCGTCTCCAGCTCCCTCGAGCGAATCGAGGAGGCCAAGCGCGCGTGGAAGAACGGCGAGGTCGCCAAGGTGGTCGGCGACGACACCGAGCTCATCCCGCTGCCCGAGTCCTGAGGGCGTCCAGTCTCTTGAGCGCGCCCCCCTCTCTCACCACGCGCCTCGCGTCCCTGGCCGACAGCGTCTTCGGCGTCGCCATGACGTTGCTCGCCTACGACATCACCGTACCGGACACTGGCGACCCCGGTGACGTCGTCAGGTCCCTCGCGCCCAAGGTGTACGCGCTCGCGCTCAGCTTCTCGGTGGCGGCGATGTACTGGCTGAACCAGCAGCGTCGCCTGTCGCACTACCACCGGATGAACACCGAGCTTCACGGGGTGGTCGGCGAGTTCATCCTCCTCTTCGCCATCATCATGCTGCCCATCACCACGCGCAGCTTCGTCCAGGGGCACACCCTGTTGCTCTATGGCGGCAACCTCACGCTGATAGCGTGGCTCAACTTCGGGCTCGCCTACCGCGCGTTGCGGAGCGCGACGACGGCGGGGCAAAAGCTCCCCTGGCTGATGTTGACGTTACCGGGCGCCAACGCGGTCTTCTTCGCCTGCGCTCTGGTCGAGTCCGCGCTCTTCCCCGGGACCTCGCACAACCTGTGGTTCCTCGCCTTCGCCCTCCCGCTCCTCGCTCGCATCTTCCCCGCCTTGCGCGGCACCACCCATGACCAAACGTAAAGCCCCCGCCAAGAGCCAGATCAAGAAGAGCGTGCGCCAGCTCAAGGCGCACCTCCGCCTGCGCGACGAGATCATCGACGACCTCGACGAGGAGCTGGAGATGGAGCTCGACGACGGGCGTCTCGAGCGGCTGGACATTTCTCCGCCCGCGCCCGTCCAGAAGCGTGACACCAAGGGGAAGCTGATCGAGCAACCGCCGCTCGACCGGCACGTCTACTTCCGCGAGCTCTTTCGCCTCCAGGCCGAGCTGATCAAGCTGCAGGACTGGGTGGTGAACCAGAAGCTCAAGGTGGTGGTCATCTTCGAGGGGCGCGACGCCGCCGGCAAGGGAGGCGTCATCAAGCGCATCACCCAGCGCCTCAACCCGCGCGTCTGCCGGGTGGCCGCGCTCCCGGCGCCCAACGAGCGTGAGCGCACCCAGTGGTACTTCCAGCGATACGTCTCGCACCTGCCGGCAGCGGGGGAGATCGTGCTGTTCGATCGCAGCTGGTACAACCGCGCCGGCGTCGAGCGGGTGATGCACTTCTGTACGGAGGAGGACGTCGAGGAGTTCTTTCGCACCACCCCCGAGTTCGAGAAGATGCTCATCCGCTCCGGGATCCACCTGGTGAAGTACTGGTTCTCCATCACCGACGAGGAGCAGAACCGGCGGTTCCAGATGCGGCTGCACGATCCGCTCAAGCAGTGGAAGCTGTCGCCGATGGACCTCGAGTCGCGCCGCCGCTGGGAGGACTACACCAAGGCGAAGGAGGACATGCTGTCGCGCACCCACTCGAAGCAAGCGCCCTGGTGGGTGGTGGAGGCGGTCGACAAGAAGCGCGCGCGCCTCAACTGCATCAGCCACCTGCTCGGCCAGCTCCCCTACCTGCCAGTGGCGCACCCGACGCTCGCCTTGCCGAAGCGCAAGCACAACCCCAACTACTCGCGTCACCCCATCCCGCAGAAGATGTACATCCCGGAGATCTACTGAGCGCCATGACCAGCACCGCTACCGACAGCAGCGAAACCCCGCGCTTCGAGCTCTTCGCCTTCTGGCGCACGTCGGCCACCTACCGGGTGCGCGTCGCCCTGAACATGAAGGGGCTCCACGCGCACGAGCGCATCGTCGACATCGACGCCGGCGAGCAGCGCAGCGACGACTTTCTCGCCATCAACCCGCTCGGCGCCATCCCCGCGCTGGTCGATCACGAGCACGAGCGCGACTCTGCCGGCAACGAGCGCGCGCCGCTCACCCAGTCCTCGGCCATCCTCGAGTACCTCGAGGAGGTCCACCCGAGCCCGCCGCTCCTGCCGGCCGATCCCTACGGTCGCGCCCGCGTGCGCAGCCTGGCGCTCATGCTCGCCGCCGACACCCACCCGCTGATCACCCC
>JAMFST010000968.1 GCA_026225435.1 Labilithrix luteola | reverse complement strand
GGGTGGCGCCCTTCGAGTGGCGTCGTCTCGTCGTAAGGGAGCGTCTCGCAGTCGCCGTAGGCCTTGTCCGAGGAGGCCATCACGATGGATCGCACCTTCGGGCTGCGCCGGCACGCTTCGAGGAGCGACCAGGTGCCCGCGATGTTGCTCTCGAAAGTCGAGATGGGGTTGCGGTTGGCGATGCCGACGATGGTCTGCGCCGCCAGGTGAACTACCACCTGCACCTCGTACTCGCCGAGCACGCGCTCGAGGAGCGCACCGTCCGTGATGTCGCCACGCACCACGCGGACCTGGTCGATGAGCTTCGCGCGAACGAGCTCGCTCTCCGGCACCCAGTCGCGCACCAGGCAGACGACGTCTGCACCCGCGGCGACGAGGCGACGCACGAGCCAGCTACCGACGAGGCCCGTGGCGCCGGTGACGAGGGTAGGCCGGTCTTGCCAGAACGAGGTCACGGTCAGCGAGCGTCTCCCGAGAAATCAAGCCGCATCGAGCGCCCGATAGAGGCGTTCATAGCGAGGCACGCCGACCGCGTCGAGGCCAAAGCGCGCCTTTCCGAGAGAGTTGGCGCTGGCGCTCCGCTGCGCATACGGCTCCTCGAGACGCGCACTGACAGCCTCCGCCGCTGCCGCGATCGCTCCGCCCTCGAAGGAGGGGAGAACGACGGCGCCCGCCTCGTCGGCGAGGTCTTCCACGTCTCCTACGCCGGTGTTCGCGACGAGGATCTGCCCGGTGGCGAGGTACTCGGCCACCTTCGTCGGGCTCGACCCCATCTTGGAGAAGCACGAGCGGATGAACGAGAGCCCGACGTCGCCCGCGGCAAGGAGCTCGGGCATGCGGACCGGCGGCAGGTTGACGATGCGCATGTTGCGCTCGTCGAAGCCGGCGGCGGCTGCGCGCGCGCGGAAGGCGGTCGAGTCGACGTGGGTGGCGACGACGAAGACGGTCCCGGGTCTGCGCGCGCGCAGCTCGCTCACGAAGGCGAGCATCTCGTCCTCGAGATACCAGGCGCCGAGCGAACCGGCATACGTCACCACCGGCGCCGTGCCGAGACCGAGCTCCGCCCGGGTGCGCGCGCGGGCGCTCTCGTCCACCTTGAAGCGGTGGGTGTCCACGCAGCAGGGGATGTCCTCGATGTGGCGGTCGGTGGCGACGAGACCCTGCGCGGCGAGCCAGCGACGAAGCGCGGCGGTCAACACCACGATTCCGTCGGCGCGGGCAAAGGCGCGCTTCTCGTACAGTTTGAGCAGCCGGTACTCCGGGCGGTCGCGGGTCCAGTGTCCGGCGTCGAGATACTCGTCCCCGAGCATCCCCCGGCAATCGAAGAGGAGCTTCGCCCCGGGCAAGCTGGACGCCACCACGTCGGCGATGGCCGTGGCGAAGTAGCTGCGCGCGTGGACGATGCGCGGACGGCGAAGCACGGCCTGCCCGATGGCGCGAACGACGCCCATGGCCGACTCGGCGAGCTTCACGCTCATGTGATGCGACGATGAACGCGGCAGCGACACCCAGCGGATCCCCGCGTCCTGCATGCGGCGCCGCGCGACCTCGAGCGCCTCGGGCTTGGCGCTCCGCGGTTCGAAGGAGACGATGTCAATCTCGAAGCCGCGAGCGGCGAGCCCAACCAGGTACCCCAGCACCTGCGACTGGCCGAGCGGTTCGCTCATGCCCGTCTGCGAGATGTAGAGCACGCGCATCGCGGCACCATAGGGTAAGAAGCAGGGAGGGTCAGCCGGAATTGAGCTGAGGGACGGGCGAGGGCGCGCTCGTCCGCGTGATCTCGGGCACACTCTGGCGCGCGGGGGCGAACTCGCTTTCGACGCGCTGGAGTGCGACACACAGCACGTCGACGATGATCTGCAGAAGGACCTCGCTCTGGGCGCTGACCTGGCCGTCGTCCGTCGTCCAGGCGAATTCGACCGCCGCGCGCGCATTGGCTTCCCGTCCGATGGGAAAGCGCGCCGTGACCCGCTCGTTCGGCGAGGCCGCATCACTGTTGCGCGTCCAGACCTGTGCTTCGGACTTTCCGTCCGCCGGCACCATCAGGTGCACGGTGTCGAGGTTGGTCCGCTCGATGATGGCCTGCAGGGCGCCCCATACCTCGTCTTCGCTCGTCGCCTTCGCGCAGAGCGCGGGCACGTCAGGCATGACCCTCCGCAACAGCTCGGCGTCCCGCGATCGGATCCGCTCTTTCTGCCGCCGCACTCCGTGCAGGTACTCGAAGTACCCCGCGAACCGCACGAACCCGATCAGCACCACACTGAGCACCACCAGCGCCACGCCGATCTGCCAGCTCTTGCCGAGCGAGACGCCGATGGCCGCGGCGGTGAACACCGTGGACAGGCCGTAGAGGATCAGCACCGCGCGACGGTGGGTGATGCCCATGTCGAGCAGGCGATGGTGCACGTGCCCGCGATCCGGCGAGAAGATCGGCCGTCGCTCGAGGAACCGGCGGACCATGGCAAAGAGGGTGTCGAAGATCGGCACGCCCATCGCGAGGATCGGGACGAGCAGCGACACCGCAGCCGATGCCCGCTGCATCGAGCCGAGTAGCGCGGTCGTTGCCAGCAGGTACCCGAGGAAGTAGCTCCCCGAGTCGCCCATGAAGATGCGCGCAGGGTTGAAGTTGTAGAAGAGGAACCCGATGACCGCGCCGAGGACTGCGGCCATGAGTAGCGCGACGATGATCGTGCCGGAGAGCACGGCGACGACGAAGCCGGTGAAGGCGGCGAAGAAGACGACGCCGCCCGCGAGGCCGTCGAGGCCATCGATCAGGTTGATCGCGTTGACGATGCCGACGATCCAGAGGATGGTCACGGGGAGCGAGAACACGCCCATCGAGAGGTTGCCGACGAGGGGCAGGGCGATGACGCTGATGCGGAAGCCGCAGGCGAAGGCCACCACCGCGGCGCCGATCTGGACGTACAGCTTGTACAGCGCGCGCAGCCGCTTGGTATCGTCCCAGATGCCCATGGCGCAGACGGCGGTGCCGCCGACCAGCAGGCCGAGCATGCGCATGCCTTCCTGGCGGAAGACCAGTGCGACGCTCGACTGCACGAAGAACAACGTCGCCAGCGGGGCGAAGAACCCGAAGAAGATGGCGATGCCGCCGAGGCGCGGGATGGTCCGGTGGTGGATGTGGCGTCCGCCGGGGATGCTCACCGCG
>JAMFST010000967.1 GCA_026225435.1 Labilithrix luteola | reverse complement strand
GTCGTCTATGCCAAGGCCGACGCTCGCTTCACCTACTTCTCGACGGTGACGACGCTGGGGACACCTGCCGACATCACCTTGCAGGAGATCCGCATCGAGTGCTTCTTCCCGGCGGACGCGGAGACCGAGGCGGCGGCGCGAGCGCTCAGGGGGCAGACATGAAGAGCGTCGTGCCCGTGGCGGTGGAGACGGCGAGATCCCCTCCCGTCGTCGAGGTGGAGACGCCGTTCACGGGGCTCGTGAACGTCGGGCCGGGGGCCACGCTCACGATGCGACCTCGCGCGGTGGCGTACACGTAGATGCGGTTGTCATCGGAGCCGGGGCTGACGATCAATCCGCGCTCGCTGGCGTTGAGCAAGCCCGGGTAGCTGCCCGACGCGATCGGCTCGATCAGATCCGGTTGCCAGTCGTTACCGACGTTCACCAGCTCGTAGAGCGTCTGGCTCGAGCTCGCCCCCGCGAGGACGAAGATGCTGGCGCCGGTCGGGTCGACCGCGACGGCGGTGATCCCCCCATCGAGCGCGCTCACCGCTTGCATCGTCCCCGCCGCGGCCGTGCCGAACAGGCCGAGCGAGCCGACGGACAGGTGCCCGTTGACCACCGCGGCGACGACGTTGCCGTCCACGCTGGCGGAGAGCAGTGACGGGGCCACTCCGCTCCCCGGGATCACCATGCTCCCGTGGTAGTCGCGAGTCCCGATGTCGAACGCGAACACTTCCCCCTCGACGTCCGACGCCGCCCCTTTGCCCACGAGCAGGGCGCCGACGAAGAGGGTGCCGAGCGATCCCGCCCCGGTGGCCACCCCCAGGCTCGGTCCGGTCGTTCCCCCGTCGGTCGGGTCGATGAACACCGGGCTGGGCGCCAGCGTCGCCGCGCAGTTCGCGAGCAGGTACGTCGCGTAGCCGTTCTTCCCCGCGCCATGCTGGGCGAAGAGGTATTCGGCTCGAGAATCGAAGACCATCTGCCCCGGCGTCTGGAACGAACCAGGAGCCAGCGGCGAGTCGCCAGGGAGCTGGAACATCTCGATGGCGTTGGGGAGCGCCAGCGCGAGACAGGTCCCCGCAGGAGACACGGCGAGCCCTTGCGGCGCCCCCGAATCGATCTGCGACGTCTGGCCGATATCGCTGTAGGGGAACGTGGCGTCCGGGAGCGAGCTGTCGCGAAGGATGCTCCCGGCGTCCATCCCACCGGCGTCCATCCCGTCGCTCCCGTCCGCCGTCGCGTTCGCGTCCTGAGCGCCCGTGTCGGCGGCAGTGCTCGCATCGCCCGCGGCGCTGGCGTCGGAGGCGAGGCTCCCATCCGCCGCTTCTTCGGGGACGTCCTTGATCCCGATCACCGCCGCGCATGCGCTCAGCGTGAGGAGACCGAACGACACGGCTGCGAGCGGGGAGAGGATTCGCATCGAACCTGATCCAGCAAGCCTACCGTCGAGCTTGAGCCTTCGCCAGGACGGGCTTACTGCGGTAGCGAGAATGAGCTTCCTCGTCACGCTCGCCGCGCTCGCGCTGCTCATCTTCATCGCCTACCGCGGGCTCAGCGTGATCCTCTTCGCGCCGGTCGCCGCGCTGCTCGCCGTGCTCTTCACCGAGCCCTCGGCGGTGCTCCCCGTCTACTCCGACCTCTTCATGGACAAGATGGTCGGCTTCCTGAAGCTGTACTTCCCCGTCTTTCTCCTCGGGGCCATCTTCGGCAAGGTGATCGAGATCTCCGGTTTCTCGCGGTCGATCATCGCCAGCGTCACGCGCATGATTGGAAACGAGCGCGCCGCTCTCGCCATCGTCGTCGTGTGCAGCCTGCTGACGTACGGCGGCGTCTCGGTGTTCGTCGTCGTCTTCGCCGTCTACCCGTTCGCCGCGGAGGCGTTCCGCCAGTCGGACATCCCCAAGCGCCTGATCCCCGGCACCATCGCCCTCGGCTCGTTCAGCTACACGATGGACAGCCTGCCGGGCACGCCGCAGATCCAGAACATCATCCCCACCACGTTCTTCGGCACCAACGCCTACGCCGCGCCGTGGCTCGGCACCATCGGCTCGGCGTTCACCCTGGGGAGCGGGATGGCCTACCTGGTCTGGCGCATCCGCGCAGCGCGCCGCGCGGGGGAGGGCTACGGCGAGGGGCACCACCACGAGCCGGAGATCGCCCCGGGCGCCGATCTGCCGCACCCGCTGGTCGCCATCCTCCCGCTCGTCGTGGTCGGCATCCTCAACAAGGTGCTGACGGCGAAGCTGCCGGCGATCTATCCGCCGAGCTACACCACCGATCTCCCCGGCCTGGCCCACCCGCTCGAGAGCAAGGTGTCGTCGCTCGCTGCCATCTGGTCGCTGGAGCTCTCGCTGCTGGTCGGCATCCTTCTGGTCGTCGTCTTCGGCTGGCGCCTGCTCGCCTCGCGCTTCACCGAAGGGGCGCGCAGCGCTGTCGCCGGATGTCTCCTCGCAGCGATGAACACCGCCTCGGAGTACGGCTTCGGCGCGGTCATCGCCGCCCTGCCTGGCTTCCTCGTGGTCAAGTCGGCGCTGGCGCACATCCCCAACCCGCTGGTGAACGAGGCGCTGAGCGTGACCACGCTGGCGGGAATCACCGGCTCGGCGTCGGGCGGCCTGAGCATCGCGCTGGCGGCGCTCTCGACCCAGTTCATCGCCGCAGCCAACGCCGCCAGCATCCCCATGGCCGTCCTGCACCGCGTGGCCTCGATGGCCAGCGGCGG
>JAMFST010000966.1 GCA_026225435.1 Labilithrix luteola | reverse complement strand
TCGGCCGCCGCGCTGGCGACGACGTTGTTCCGGCTCGGCGCCTGCACCCCCGGCTCGGCGGGATCGGGCGGCGGCGGGGGCGTCGGATCGTGCGTGTCCGTCACCTCGGCGACGTCGTACAGCTCCGTCGGCAGCGCCTCGGCCATGGGCGCGGGCTTCGGCAACGCCGCCAGCGCGAGCATGACGCCCACGTGCAGGGCGATGGCGAGCACGAGGTACCGGCGCACGGGCGGGAGCTTGGCACGACCGGGCCGCGAAGGCCGCTGCCAATTGTGGCATGTTCGTTTACAAGGCAGACCTCGAAGAGGACGGTCGCGCTCGCCGCCGTCAGCGCGCGGGATGCGCCAGATGCTCCGCGAGAAAGTCGTCGACCCGCGACCACATCGCCTCGGCGAGCACGGGGTCGAGGGGCATGTGGGTCACGCCCACCAGCGGATACAGCTCGAAGGGGCGCCGCGAGCGCTCGAGCGCGCCGGCCAGCTTGAGCGCATTTGCAAAGTACACGTTATCGTCTGCGGTCCCGTGGATGAGCAGCAGCGGACGCGCCGGGTGCGCGGCGTCGATGGGCTTCTCGGCGAACGCGGGGAGAGAGTTGGCGACGTAGACCCGGTCGCTGCCCGCCTCGTTCAGGGCTGGCACGCCGAGATAGCGCTCGGTGTACGCCGTGTCGTAGTCGGTCCAGTCGGAGACCGGCGCGCCGGACACCGCCACCTTGTACAGCTCGGGATGACGGAGGGTGGCGAGCGCGGAGAAGTATCCGCCGAACGACCAGCCGACGACGCCGACGCGCTCGAGGTCCATCTCCGGGTGCTTCGCCGCCAGCTGGTGCAGCGCCGTCACGTGCCCCTCCAGCGGCACCTCGGCGAACTTCCCGGCGATGGCGCGCTCCCAGTCGCGCCCGCGACCGGGCGTCCCCCGGGCGTCGATCGACACGACCACGCCGTCGACCCGATCGGCGAGCATCTGCTGGAACAGACAGCGGTCGGCGTCCGCCGCGACCATCGCGAGGTGCGGTCCGCCGTACGCCCAGTCGACGACGGGATAGCGGCGCGTGGGATCGAAGTGCCGCGGGACGGTGATGGCGACGCGCACCTCGTCCGGGCCGACGGTCTCGAGGCGCGTGGTCGGCAAGAAGGGCGGCGGCTCGGCGTCCTCGGGGATCTTCGCCAGCTCGTGCCCCTCGAGATCCCGCAGCAGGTAGGCCGCGTGCCGACCGAAGCCCGCCTCGCGCAGGGGCACGACGTTCTGCTGAGGGGCGTTGCGTGCAGGGGTGGCGAAGGACAGCTGCCCCTGATCGATCCGTCGCGATGCCCCTGACGCGAGCGAGACCGCGTAGACGTGCCCCTCGCTCGGCTCGGTGCTCGCCTCGATCAACGCCGTCGCTCCGCGCGCGTCGACGCCGAGGACGCTGCGATAGCCGAACCCCTTCTCCCCGACGGGCGCGAGCGCACCGGTGGCCAGGTCCACCTTGTACAACCGGGAGACGCCGTCTCGCTCGCTCGACCACAGCGCTTCACGACCACCGGGCAGCACGCTCGGCACGCTGTCATCGACCTCGAGGAACGCGTCGTCATGCTCGCGGAGGATCTCCCGCGTCCTCCCCGTCTTCGGATCGACGGCCAGGAGGAGCCCGGTCTTCTGCGGTCGATCGAGCACGTAGAGGAGCGGCGGCCCATCGTCGGACCAGACGACGCGCGCCAGGTACGGGTAGGCGTCGTGATCCCACTGCACCCAGGTGGGCGACGCGGCACCTGCACCGCGCGCGCTGGCGAGGCCGAGGCGCACCTTCGCGTTCTTCTTCCCCGGCCGGGGATAGGCGATTCGCTCGGGCGCGGTGTCCGGGCGACCGGGATCGGCCAACGTCCGGCGCTCCACGTCCTTCAGATCGGCCTCCTCGAAGAGGACGGCGCGGCCATCCGGCGACCACCAGAAGCCGCGCGAGCGACCGAGCTCCTCCTGCGCCACGAACTCGGCGGCGCCGTGGGTGAGGTCGTCGCCCCCTCCGCGCGTCACCGCGTGCGGCTTCGGGTCGTCGACGCCGATGGCGAAGAGGTCGTTGCCGACGAGATAGGCGACCGACTTCCCGTCGGGCGAGAGGTGCGGATCGATCACCGCCCCGTCGCCGGTGGGGAGCTCGCGCGAGACCCCGCTGATCCGGTCGACGAAGAAGAGGTGGCCGGAGAGCGACACGAGCACGTGCGCGCCGTCGCGGGTCAGCTCGTAGTCGGTGAAGCCGCTGGCGATGACCCGCATCCGCTCGCGCCGCCCCTTCTCCGCCGGCGACAGCGTCTCGCCCCCGCGCGCGATCGTATCCGGCGCGATCACCGTGCGCGTCTTGCCGCTGCGCACGTCCATCTCGTAGAGCGACTGGCGCGGATCACGCGGGCTGGCACGGAGGAAGAGGACGGCGCTGCCGTCGGGGAGCGGGCGGATCGCCGTCGGGTGGCCAAGCCGAAAGCCGCGGCTCTCGGCGTACGCGCGGAAGAACGAGGAGTCGACCGGCGCACCCGCACGCGGCGGCGGCGAGCTCGCGGCCATGGTCTCGACGATCCCGCGCCCGGGCTTGTCCACCACCGGGCTCGCGCCACCGCATCCGGCGAGCCCGAGGAGGACGAGTAGGCCCGCAACGCTCGCACCGATGGCCGCACGGCTTCGCATGCCGTCCGGTCTACCAGGCCGGTGGCTAAGAGGGTGTTCCGCAGACTCCAGAAGGTGTTTCACAGGCGGTGACGGCGCTTCAAAGCTAGGAAGGGCGAGGGAGCCGTACTTTCGTACGGGCCCCATCCTCTGGCCGCGAAGCGGACAGCCAGGATGGGGGTGGACCGACCCCGACCGACGATTTGAAGTGTCGGCGCCGTCTGTGGAACACCTTCTCATCGCGACC
>JAMFST010000965.1 GCA_026225435.1 Labilithrix luteola | reverse complement strand
GGCGTCGTAGGCGTCCTTCACCTGGCCGAGGATCTGCGGCTCGCCGACGACCATGGAGTCGAGGCTGGCAGCGACCCGGAAGATGTGGCGGACGGCCTCCTCGCCCGTGCGGGTGTACGAGTAGGTCCCGAGGTCGGAGGAGGGGACGCCGGCGTGCTCGGCGAGCACCGAGCGCACCGCCTCTTCGACCGCGATGTCGCTGTCTTCCTGGCTGGCCGGCGAGCCATCCGGTCGCGTGGCGGCGGAGGCGAACACCTCGACCCGGTTGCAGGTCGAGAGGAACATCACCTCGCCGAGATCGGGGTGCGACGAGAGGCGCGCCAGCACCGCCGGCAGCAGCTCCGGCGAGGCGGAGAAGATCTCGCGGACCTCGACGGGGGCCGTCTTGTGCGAGAGCCCGACGACGCTGACCTTCATCGGACGGCCGCCACCGCGACCGCCGTCGCTCCGATCACCGCCGGCGCTGCCGGGCGGGTGCCGTAGGAGACGAGGACGAGCACCGCGAAGCCGAAGCCGGCGATGGTGCCGTAGGCCGCGCGCCGCCCGCGCCAGCCGGCGGCGGAACGGAGGAAGAGCACCGCGGCGGCGAGCCCCCAGGTGGCGTAGCCGAAGATCGCGCGGGCGATGTCCGCCAGGTGCACAGTCTCCACGTGCCCGGCCCAGAGCGTGCCCGTGAGGACGCCGAGCGTGAGGAGCGGAAAGCCGGCGAGGAGGAAGCGGTGCTCGGCGCGGTCGAGCGAGTCGAGCGGCGGAAGGCGCTTGAAGACCCCCTCGATGCGCTTCTGCTTCAGCAGGTGCTCCTGCACCAGGTAGAGCGTGGCCGCCCCGAAGGCGAGCGCGAAGAGGGCGACCCCGGCGAGGTTGGCGATGATGTGGAACGGCAGCAGCGCCCCCTGCACGCGGGTGACCTGCTCGACCGCGACCTCGCGCGCGGTGAAGTGGTAGGCGAGCAGCGACGCCAGGGCGAGCGGCGCGACGAAGGCGCCGACCACGTCGATGCGGTAGCGGCGCCGCATGGCCACGTAGGCGCCGACCATGAGCACCGCGACGACGCTCATGGGGAAGTGCACCCCCTCGACCGGGCACACGTGGAGCACGTACGAGGCGACGATGATCTGCGCGGCGTGCAGCAACGCCCCGACCGCCACGACGTGCGGCGCCAGCTGGCCCGAGCGTGTCGCCTGGTCGTCCCGGCGGAAGAGGAACACCCCGAAGAGCGCCGTGGCCAGCGCGTACGCTCCCGCCGCGAGGAGGAAGAGGACGTCAGCGAGGTTGAGCGACACGGAGCGGCCTCAGCTCAACCCTTCGCGCGCTGGGCGAAGCGACTGAGCAGCTCGTCTTCGGTGGCCGGCTCGGCGGAGGGGAAGTCGGAGTGGAGCGCGCGGGCCAGCTGCCGGTCGCGCGACTCGACGAAGGACTGGAAGTCGCCGACCGGCTCGCCGTACCAGCCGGGCACGACGTCGTAGGCGTTCTCGCCGAGGATCATCGAGCTCTCGAGCATCTCGGCCCCTTGCTCGATGAGCGCCTCGCGCCCCTTCACGCGGCCGAGCAGATCGAACGCGTCGGGCGCGCCGCTCACCTCGGCGACGACGTGCACCGCCTCGGCCAGGTTGTACTTCCGCGACTCACGAAGCAGGGTGAGCTCGGTGCCGCGCAGATCGATGCGCTCGTCCACCAGCCAGGTATCGAGCGTCATCTGCGGAAAAAAATAGCGGTGGGCCATCGAAGAACCGGTGAGTCAGCCTACCATTGCGCTCCCACCATCGCTAGAACGCGGGGCATCGTGCCTTTGCCCCCGACGTTCGAAGCTCGTCTGGTCCGCGCCCGGATGATCGCGCCGCAGGTCCGGGAGCTGGTCTTTGCCCGGCTGGATGGCGCCCCGGTCGAGCTCGAAGCCGGGCAGTGGGTGACGCTTCTCCTGCCGCTGGAGGGGCCGGCGGATCTGCCGCCGCCGGCCGCCATGCGCCGGTCGTACTCGATCGCCTCGCCGCCACGAGGGACGCCGGAGATCGAGATCGCCGTCACCCTGGTCGAAGGGGGCGCCGGCTCGACCTGGCTGCACCGGATGGAGATCGGGCAGACGCTCCTGGTGCAGGGGCCGCAGGGGTTCTTCGTCCGCGGCAAGGGGGTCGGCAAGCCGGCGCTCCTCGTCGGCACCGGGACCGGCGTGACACCGCTGCGCAGCCTGCTTCATGACGCGATCGCCCGCGGCGACACGAACCCGCTGGTCCTCCTCTTCGGCGTCCGCACCCAGGCCGATCTCCTCTACGCGGCCGAGCTGGCCGGGCTGGCGGCGGCGCATCCGCACGTGCGCTTCGAGCCGACGCTGTCTCGAGCCGACGAGGCCTGGACCGGCCGGCGCGGCTACGTGCAGCACCACGTGGCCGAGCTGTGGAAGGAGCTGCGCGGCGCGAGCGAGGCGGAGCCGGCCGACGTCCACGTGTACATATGTGGGCTGAATCGCATGGTCGGCTCCGTCCGCGAGCTGCTCCGCGGAGAGCTCGGCGCCACGCGCGAGCAGGTCCACTCCGAGCGCTACGACTGACGTTCGATATTTGTTGCTACGAGCCCCGGGCGACGCGTGTCACCCCGGTGATGCCGCGCCGCCTCTCACTCCTTTTGCAGGAACGCCCGCACGCTCATGTCGAGCTGGCTGTCGATGAGGCGGAGGATGCTCTCGAGCTCCGTGCGCTCCACTTGCAGGCGCGCGGACAGCTCGACCCGGGTCGCCTTGCCGAGCGCGGCGCGCGCCTTCTCCATCCAGCGGACGATGGTGATCCGGTGCACCTGGTAGAGCGGGGCGATGGTCTCCATGGTGAGACCGTCGAGGTAGTGCTGGCGGAGCAGGTTGCGATCGCGCACCTCCAGCGTGGCCAGCGCGGCGGAGAAGGCCTCCTTGAACTCGCGCCGGTAGCGCCCCTTCAGGTGACTGATCTCGAGATCTCCGGCGGCGCGGTTGGCGAGCTCGCGGTCTTCCTCCAGCGGCCTCTCGCGCTTGTGCGAGCGGTACAGGTTGAGCGCGACCCGCACCGCGGCGACGCGCAACCAGGCCCGCAGAGCGCCGCGCCCGGAGTACTCGCCGATGCGCACGTGCCCCTCTTCGTCGGGCACCAGGAGCCGGTGACGTAGCAGCTGCAGCACCTCGGGGGCGTCGGCGCGGTGACGCGGCGGCAGGAGAGACTCATGGCCGGTCTGGAAATAGTCGCGCTCGAGGATGCGGAGAGCCGCTGCGTCGCCCCGGCTGCAGCCGAAGGCGAGGACCACGTCCCCCAGGTGCGCGGCGCCGAGGTCCCCGCGCGCCCGGAGAAAGGTGAGGAAGGCGGCGTCGTCCACCTCGACGCCGGGGTGCGTCGTGCGCGCCTGCGCGAGGAGCGCGAGCTCGGACTCGCTGGCGTCGGTCATCGCGCGGGCAATCCTAGCCGAAGTTGCCTCGACGACGAGCAGCTGACCGCGCTGCTCGAAGGGACCGCCGGCCTGCGCGAGCTGGAGCTGGCCGAGGGGCACATCGACGATTGCGCGGCGTGTCGTCGCGTGCTGTCGCATCTCCTGTCGACGAGGCGATGGTAGCGTTCGCCGCCGATGCGTTTCCTCCGCGCCGCTTCCGCTTCGATCGCGCTGTTCTCCTGCTCCGCACTGGCCTCGATGGCCGGCCTCGCCGCCTGCGGTTCGGAGCCGCCGCCCGCGCCGGTGGCGCCCCCGAAGCCGGCGCCGCCGGCGCCCCCCGTGGCCGAGAAGCCGCCGGTGCCGACGATCACCCTGGCGCAGGCCGGTATCGAGCCGTCGTGGATGGACCCGGGCGTCGACCCCTGCAAGGACTACTTCGCCTACGCCTGCGGCGGCTTCGTGAAGAACGAGGAGATCCCCGCCGACCGGGCCAGCTGGGGAGCGACCGAGCAGCTGCAGAGGTCGAACCTCGAGCTTCTGCACTCGGTGCTCGAGGAGGCGGCCAAGTCGCCGGGCGACGATCCCGGTCGCAAGAAGCTCGGCGACTACTACGCCGCCTGCATGGACGAGGACGCGGTGGAGAAGGCCGGCACCACGCCGCTGGCTCCGCT
>JAMFST010000964.1 GCA_026225435.1 Labilithrix luteola | reverse complement strand
GGTCGTCCCCGTGGCGTCGCCGGGGAGCGTGGCCGTGCCGCCATCCGCTACCGACGCGGCGTCTCCCGACGCGGCGTCTCCCGACGAGGCGTCGGCCACGCCAGCGTCGCCGGCGGAGCCGTTCACGCTCGCGTCTGCCCCTGCGCCGCCGCTCGTGCGAATGGCCGACGGGGCATCGTCGGAGCCGCCTCCGCATGCGGCGGCACTGCAGACGAGCGCGAGACCGAGGCGGAGCGGGACGTTCATGGCGAGCGGGCGTGAGCGTGACAGCAGCGGCCTCCTGCGTCTACCGCCGCGGGCCTCACGACGGCGCTCGCGGCGGAGCGAACCGCAGCGCGGCTCCGAGCCGCAACGCCGCCTCCTTCGACTCGCGACGGAAGGCGAGCCGCCAGGGGCGCTCGATCGGCTTGCCGGCGAGGCGCTTGCGGGCCAGCCCCCTGCCTTCGAGGTACGGCGCCGCGATCCACTCCGAAAGGACGGCGATTCCCTGGCCGGCGCGCGCCGCCGCCACGATGACCTCGGTGAGGGGAAAGCGCAGGCTCGCCAGCTTCGGGCGGGAGCGACCGAAGACGTGGCTGAAGAAGCGCGTCTGCTCCGGCTTGGACGTCTGGCTGGAGGTGATGAGCGGATACTCCGTGAAGTCGCGGCGGGTCAGCGAGGCGGCGCCGGCGAGCGGGTGATCCGACGAGACGAGGAAGATCAGCTCGTCGGAGAAGAGCGGCACCTCCAGCAGCGCGCGCCCCGGCGGGAGGGCGGAGGTGGTGAGGAGCGCGACGTCGAGATCTCCGGCGAGGAGCGCCGCCACCGGGGTGTACGAATGTTCCGGCACCATGGTCACCTCGAACGAGCGCACGGTCCGTTGTAGATCGGCCAGGGTCGCCGGCAGCCAGTGGTAGGCGGTGTAACACTCGCAGGCGATGCGCAGCCGCACCGCCTCGGGCACCGGCGTCTCGGTGGCCGCTTCGAGAGCGAGCAGCTGCGCCAGCACCGGCCTGGCCCCGGCGATGAGACGCTCACCCGCCGGCGTCGGCGACAGGCCGCGCGAGGTGCGCTCGAAGAGGCGCAGACCGAGCTTCTCCTCGGCGAGCCGGAGACCGCGGCTCACCGCCGACTGCGTCAGGTGGAGGCTGGCGGACGCGTGCACCGTGCTGCCGGCCGCGGCGATGGCGAGCACCACCTCGAGATCGCGGACATCGAGACGGGGACGGGGGAAGGTCGGGGTAGCCATGCGTAAAACGCATAGAGTCTAGCAGGATAATGCGTTGGACGCACGCGGCGCTGGCCGCCAAGGTCCTTCTCATGAAGCTCTACTTCTCCCCCCTCGCCTGTTCCACGGCCACCCGCATGGCGTTCTACGAAGCCGGCGCCGACGCGCAGGTGGAGTTCATCGAGATCGACAAGAAGACCAAGGCGGCCAGCAGCGGCGAGGACTTCCGCGCGCTCAACCCGCTCGGCCTGGTGCCGACCCTGCGCCTCGACGACGGCGCCATCCTCACCGAGAACGCCGCCATCCTGCAGTACGTCGCCGATCGCTACCCGGACGCGCAGCTCGCCCCGCGCGAGCCCTTCGAGCGTTCCCTGCTGCAGCAGTGGCTCTGCTTCACCGGCACCGAGCTGCACAAGCAGGTCTACGCCCCGCTCCTCGATCCGTCGGCGC
>JAMFST010000963.1 GCA_026225435.1 Labilithrix luteola | reverse complement strand
GGGGAAGACGGTGGTGCCGTCGACGATCACCTGGAGCTCGTTGTAGCCCGACTGCGAGTAGGGGATGTTCGTCAGGCTCACGGCGATGCCGGTCCCCAGGAAGTCGGCCACGATGCCACTCCCCGACCAGTCGAAGATCGGTGAGCCGGCGCTGGCGCCGTCGTCGGCCGACGTGTCGAAGCGCCCGTAGAAGTGGATCAGCGACGTCGGCCCCGCATCGGGCCCCGCGTCCACGCCGCTGTCGGCCGCCGCGTCGCCGGAGTCCGTGCCGCTGTCGCTGTCGCTGCTCGCGGCGTCGCCGCCATTCCCGCCGTCGCCCTGGCCCGTGGTGGTGGCATCGCCCGTGTCGCCGCCGTCCTTCGAGGCGTCCTTGCCCGCGTCCTTGCCGCCATCGGTGGTCGCGTCGGTGGAGGCATCGAAGCCCCCGCCCGCGTCGCCGACATCGTCATCGTCGTCCCCGTTGCCGCAGCCGGCGATGGCCGCCGCCCCGAGCAAGACGACCAAGCTACCAAGAGCGCCCACTGCCAGGGATCGTCGTGCCACTAAGCCGCCAAAGTAGCATGCAGGAGCGCTCGCGCCCGTGGGATTTGCCGCGCCGCGGCGGCTACGTGGGGTGGCCCTTGCCGGACTCGAACCGGCACGTCGTTTCCGACAGAGAATTTTAAATTCCCGGCGTCTACCGTTCCGCCAAAGGGCCGAAGCTGCTCAGTTCTTCGTCGCGCTCTTCGCCTCCTTCGTCGCCTTCGCGTGGAAGAAGCTGTCGATCGCCGGCGCGGCGACTGCGCGAAGCTCGGTGCAGCGGGCGCTCGTCTCGAGCGATTCGGCCAGCAGGCGCTTCGATCCTTCGAGGTCCCTGGCGCGCGGGGTGAAAAACTGCTCGGCGTGCTCACGGTCGGCGGCGGTGCAGGCATAGGTCGCGGCGGTCACCGCCTGACGGGCGAGCGCACCGGTGAGCTTCCCGCGGAGCGCGTCCCAGTGCTCCTCGAGCCAGGCGAGCGCCACCTTGCGGCTCCCGTGGTAGGCCATGGCCGGCACGAGGCTGCTGCGGACGACGTCCTGCTTGCGGACCGCGTCGGTCAGCAGGCGGTCGAGCGCGCGCTTCTCCACCGCCGGATCGTCGAACTGCGTCGAGGCGCGCAGCGCGAGCAGGCGGATCTCCGGGGTCGCGCCGTGCTCGGCCACCTTGGCGAGCGCGTCGAGCCGCGCCTCGTCACCGTGATGCGCCGCGAGCTGCACCATGACCTGCGCGGTGTCCGCGTCGATCGACGACGGATCGGCGAGCCAGCTGTCCGCCTGGCGAGCGGCCTCCTTGAGCGTCCTGTCGTCCGCGGCGAGCTCGCCCAGGCCGGCGAAGACCGCGGCGCGCGCCAGCGGAACGTCGTCCGGATCGGTGCCGGCCGGCGAGCCCACGGCGGAGCCTCCCGTGCCGAGCCGCTTCGCGTGCCCTTCGAGCCGCGCGCGGACGTAGGCGCGGAAGGCGGGACGCGCCTCCGGATCGACCACCGTGTCGTCGAGCGCGCGCAGGACGCGGACCACCTCCTCGACGACCCGCCGATCCTTGTCGCGATCGAACAGCGGCAACATCTCGAGGAGCACGGCCGGCGGGAGCTTGCCGCTGCGGACGTCGGCCCAGGTGTCGCCGAGCAGGCCGAGGCGGCTGGCGGTGTCGAAGGAAGCGGCGGCCCTGGCGAGCGCGCGCGCGTTGGCGGCGGAGATCGCCGAGCGGTAGTAGCCGGCCATCGCCACGTTGGGCTGCACGTACGCGGGGCACGCGCCGCTCCCCTGGATCGTCTTCTTCGGCTCGGCCGCGGTCAGCTCGACGCACGACGCATCCTTCTGCCCGGCGACGCGGACGCAGGCCGGCAGCTGCCAGGCTGCGGCGCCGGTTCCGCCAGCAGCATCGGCCGCCTTCGAGCCGAGCGGCTTCCAGGTCGACTCGCTCACCTCGACACTCCAGCTCTTCTTCGCCCGGTCGCACGACAGGTTCACCGTGACCTCGGGAACCCCGATGTGGTCGACGAAGCTCGAGCCGACGGCGCCCACCGGCTTGCCCGAGGCCTTCTCGAACGCGGCGAACAGGTCCGGCGCGCTGGTGTTCCCCCAGGCGTGCGCGGTCAGGTAGTCATGGAGCGTGCGGCGGAACGGCTCCTCGCCGATCCACGACTCGATCATCCCGAGCAGCGCCGCCCCCTTGTCGTAGGTGATCGGGTCGAAGGCCTCGTCGGCCTCGCCCGAGGAGTGCACCGGCTGGCGGACGGCGCGCGCGGTCGACAGCGCGTCGAGGTCCATCGCCGCATCGGTCCCCACCACGCGATCGAGCGTCTCGTGGCTCTCCGGGTGGACCCGCTCGATCGCCTTGGTCTGCGCCCAGCGCGCGAAGCCCTCGTTCAACCAGGCGTCATTCCACCACTCGGGCGTCACCAGATCGCCGAACCACTGGTGCGCCAGCTCGTGCGCGATGACGAGGCGCTGCAGGCGGCGCACCGACGTCGCGCTGTGGGCCGGATCGCCGAGCAGGAGGATCTCGCGGAAGGTGATGAGCCCGGGGTTCTCCATCGCGCCGGGGGCGAAGTCGGGGACGGCGACCAGATCGAGCTTCCCGTACGGGTAGCCGATGCCGAAGTAGTCGCCGAGCGTCCGTACCAGGGAGCCGGCCTCGGCCAGCGAGCGCGCGCCGAGCGGCCCCTTCCCCTTGGCCGCGAGGAGGCGCAGCGGCACCGGCGAGCTGCCGGCGGCGGCCCCCTGCGCGTCGAGATCGCCCACCGCCAGCGCCACCAGGTAGCTGGGGAGCGGCGGCGTCGGGGCGAAGGTGAAGGTCGTCGTCCCCGGCCGGGTGGCGTCGTCCGCGTGCTCCAGCTCCGTGCCGTTGGCGTAGACGGTCATGCCGTGCGGCACGATCGCGGTCACCTCGTAGGGCACCTTGAACGAGGGCTCGTCGAACGAGGGGAAGACGTTGCGCGCGTGGGTCGGCTCGAGATCGGTGAAGGCGTACCAGCGCCCGTCGTCCTGCTCGCGCGACAGCCCCATCAGGTTCGGCGAGAAGGCCGCGTCCCAGGTGAAATCGAGGGCGGCGTCCCCCGCCGGGATCGGCGGATCGAAGGTGACGACCAGCTCCTCCGGCTCGAGCCCCCCGTGCGACAGGCGCGCCGCGGTGATGCCGCCGAAGCGCTCCCCCTTCACCACCACCGAGGCCTGCAGGATGTGCAGCGCGTGGGCGTTGAGCACCACGTGGGACGTCGGGGCGGTCGCCTTCACGAAGATCCGCTCCGAGCCGCTGAAGCGCTCCTTGGTCGGATCGATCGCCAGCGTGAGGCTCACCCGCTGCGGGAGGACCGTGGTGGGCAGGCGGCCGTCCTCACGCGCGGGCGGCGGCGGCGGTAGCTTCACCGTGCTGGCCTGCAGCGGCGTGACCGTCGGCGGAGGGAGAGGCGACGGCCCGGCCGACGGTGCAGCGCCAGGTGACGCCGCGCAGGCGAGGGGGATCAGCGAGGCGCAGACGGGCAGAAGCCCGGTGAAGAGGCCAGCGGACGGACGCATGCGCGCGGCACGCTGGGCGCAGTGCCCGCGCCGGTCAAGAGGAAGTCGCGGTCAGCGACCCCCGACCACGCGGCCGAGTCGTCGCTCGTCCGCGGGCGTCAGCATGAAGATCGGCGGACGCGGCAGGCGCGGCGGAGCGAAGCTGACGTCCGGCCGCTGCGGGCTCACGCGCATCTCGCGCACGTCCGACTCGCGCTCGCGGGGGATGCCGACCGCCTTCACGTCGATGACCGACGAGGTGATGGCGATCTCGCGCTCGTTGCCGCGCCGCCAGAACACGGCGCGCGCCCCGGGCTCCCAGTCGTCGTTCATGACCTCGTCGCGGAGCGGGATCCAGCCGACCAGGTCCATCCCCACCAGCTTCACCGGTCGCCCGGTCATCCCCAGGTCGTCGACCTCGACGCACAGGCCCTCGAGCAGGCGATAGACAGCGTGCGCGGTGACCAGGTGACGCTCGCCCGGGAGGAAGGCGTCGAGCGCCGCGTCCTCCAGGTTGCCGCGCTGCTGGACCAGCCACTCGAACCGGTGTCTAGGGGGGGTTGCCACGGACGACGTACAGAGCACGAGGTGTGCCGACGGCCCGGTCCGCATGCTGCCGGACATTTCTCCGGCAAAAGTGCCTGCCGGAGCGGGAAGGGTCACCTCCCAACGGAAAGATCCAGTGGCAGCTCGTCCGCTCGGGATCCACCCCGAGCTTCCCCCGATCCGGTAGGAGCTTTCAGCAGACCGCCGGGGGACACGTCACGCGACTGTACCTTCACGCCCTAGCTGCATCACCTCGACGTGGAGCTCGATGACGTTCTTCAACATCGCCGAGCGCTGCGCCTCGGTGGGGGGGCTCGTCGGCCACATCTGCACCGCGCGTTCGTAGATCTTCACCTTGGAGCGCAGCTCGCGGACCCGCGGGTTCGGTGGCAGGGCTTCGAGGCGCTCGAGCATGTCCTCGATCGACTGCTCGACGATCGCGAGGCGAGTCGATTTGTTCGTCGCCATTTGGTTGCAGCGTAACGACTTTTTCTCGCCCGAGCACCATTCGAGGTGAACCTCGGGTAGCTTTGCGCGCACCTCATGGTCGCTGCCCCCGCTCCCCCTGCGCACGCGGACAACCTTCCGCCGCGCCTCGCGCACCTGGCGCGGGTCCTCGAATCGCGCTTCCTCGGCAAGGAGGAGGTCATCCGACTCCTGCTCATCGCCGTCATCGCCGGCGAGCACGCCGTGTTGATCGGGCCCCCGGGCACCGCCAAGAGCGCGCTGCTCCGCCTCTTCGCCAAGCTGATCCAGGCGAACTACTTCGAGTACCTGCTCACCCGCTTCACCGAGCCGAACGAGATCTTCGGCCCTGTCGACATCAGCGCCTTCCGCGAGGGGCGCTACCAGCGCCGCACCGAGGGGATGCTGCCGTCGGCGGAGATCGTCTTCCTCGACGAGGTGTTCAAGTCGAACAGCGCGATCTTGAACGCGCTCCTCACGCTGCTCAACGAGCGTCGCTACACCAGCGGCGGCACCGTGCTGCGCTCGCCGCTCCTCTCGTGCTTCGGGGCGTCGAACGAGGTGCCCACCGACGAGAACCTCGGCGCCATCTTCGACCGCTTCCTCCTGCGCATCCGCTCGGACAATCTGGACGCCTACCACTTCCAGGATCTCCTCCAGAAGGGGCTGCAGAACGAGGTGATGGGGCTGGTCGACGCGCCGGTGCAGCCGATCTGCAGCGCGCAGGAGCTCTCGCAACTCCACCGCAACTTCGGCGCGCAGCTGAAGTTCTCCGAGGAGTTCTTCAGCGCCTACAAGGGGCTCGTCTTCCAGATCCGCGCCGAGGGGATCAGCCTGTCGGACCGCCGCGTGGTGAAGCTGCTCAAGCTCTTCGCCGCCAGCGCGTACCTCGATGGGCGCAGCCAGCCCGACGCGAGCGACTTCTTCGTGCTCAAGCACATCTGGAACAACGAGGATCAGGCCGCCATCCTCGAGTCGATCGTCACCCCGGTGCTCGAGGCGCACTACCGCGATCACCCGCAGGCGCGGCGCGTGGGGGCGACGGGGATCGGCATCGAGGCGCTGGCGGCGGAGATCGACCGCGTGCGCCAGGTGCTCACCGGGGGCGGTGGTCTCAGCGACGTGCAGCTCTTCAGCCAGCTGAAGGCGCTCAACGAGATCAAGGCGGCGCTCGGCACCAGTGCGGATCCACGCGGGCCGGAGCTCGTCCGCCGCGTCGACCAGCTGCTCGAGGCGGCCTTCCGCAGCGGGCGCTTCGCCCAGCTCTGAGCGAGGAGTGGACGTGCGGCGCGCTCTCTTCGTCGGTTTGCTGGTGGCCTTCGTCGGTGCCGCCCGCGTCGCCGCCGCGCAGACGGTGAACGGCGCGCAGTGCGCCGACGGGGACGTCTCGGCGGTCGGGGAGACCTGCACCACCAGCGACGGCGGCGCCGGGACCTGCTTCTCCGAGATGTGCTCGATCGTCGTCGACGGCGGGACCAGCCTCGGGCCGTGCGCGCTCTGCTACGCGCCCGGCGAGGAGCCTCCGGGGGACGGCGGGGCCATCGTGGTGATCAGCAGCACCACCACGACCAGCACCGACGACGGCGGCTGCCGAGTCGGCGGCGACGCCAGCGGGCACCCGGCGAGCTACGGCGGCGGCGTCCTGCTCGCCGGGGCGCTCGTCACT
>JAMFST010000962.1 GCA_026225435.1 Labilithrix luteola | reverse complement strand
TGACCGTCAGCCCGGGCGGCGGAGGGAGTGACGCGACACTCGCCAGGATGCGCGCGGTGACCCGGTCGGGATCGCTCGCCCCGACGGTCACCACCAGGTTCTGCACCTCCTCGCCGGACCGCGCGCGCGCCGGCCTGTCCGCGACGGCGACGAACTCGTCCCGCAGCAGGATGTACCGGGCCCCGAGCAGCACCTGACCGTGGGGACCGTAGCTCGCCCGCGAGGCGTCGAGCGCCGGGTTGAGGAGCAGGTCGCCCGGTTCGAGATCCACGCCGCCGAGGTCGTCGAGGACGAGCAGACGCGGCTCGCTTCCCCGCCGCGCTTCGGCCAGCGTTTCCCGGTACGCCGCGTCGAAGCGGTACCCGTCGAGCACCAGGCTGCCGAAGCCGCCCTCGCGCGCGGCTCCGAGCGTGTCCCGGGCGTCTTCCGCGCTGCCGGCGGCCGCCGTCATCTCGACGACCTCGGCCCCGATGTCGCGCCACCGCGGCGTGAGCCCGGACGATTCGGCCCGTGTCAGCAACGTCACCCGTCCACCGCGACGCCGGGCCGCCTGGGCCAGCGCGAGGCAACGCATCACGTGCCCGCCGCCGACCTCCGGCCCGGCGTCGGCCCGTACGAGGAGATCAGCGCTGGACGACATGGGCGTTGATCGAGAGCAGCGCCGGCTCGCGGTCGAGCAGCGCGACGACATCGCGCAGCCCCACCAGCTCGCCGTTGGCGCCGAGCCGCTCGTAGATCGTCCGCAGCAGCGTGAGATCGTCCTCGGTGTCCAGCGTCAGCCGCAGCTCCGGCCGGCGCAGCCCGGGCGGCGCGTCGACCCGCTCGGTGGGGAACAGCTCCGGGTGGTCGCCGATGTACTCGTCGACGTGCTCGCGGTGCTTCGGCTCGTGCCCCTCGCGCCAGGAGCGCTCGAGCGCGGCGAAGGTCATGATCTCGGCGCCGGTCCCGAGCGGCATTCCGCTCCCCCACACGGTGATCCCGTGCGTGTAGGCGGCACCGGTCGCCAGGTGACGGGCGATCACGGCGCCGGCCTCCTCGATGGCGAGCAGCGGACAGTCGGCGGTCACGCGGAGCACGTGGCTGGCGTGGACCTCGATGGCCGCGCGGTAGAAGCGATCGAGCACGTCGCTCTCCGAGCCGCGAAAGCAGCTCCAGCTATTGCGCTTCGAAAGGTCCTCCAGCGGATCGTCGACCGGCAAGGTGGACGTGGCGACCAGCACCTGGTCCACGCCGGAGATGGCCTGGCTGCGCGCCACGACCTGCTCGAGCACCGTCTTGCCTCCCAGCTCGCGCAGCACCTTGCCGGGAAGGCGGGAGCTGCCCATGCGGGCCTGCACGATGGCGACGACGGACATGGGAAAGGACGATGGTAGGATTGGTCCACCCGCCCATGCAAGACGCCACGCCGCCGGCTCTCGTGCCGACCTCCGGCCTCGACAACCGGGCGCACTACGATGCGCTCGTCGCCGAGCACGGTCGCAGCTACCGCGCCTGCGGCTGGGGCAGCCGAGCCTCCCAGCACGCGCGCTTCGCCGTGTTCTGCGAGGAGGTCCCGCTCGAGGGCAGCGTCCTCGACGTCGGCTCCGGCCTCGGCGACTTCTACGGCTTCCTCGCGGAGAAGGGCGCGCTCCCCCGCGCCTACCGCGGCATCGACCTATCCCCCAACATGGTCGCCAGCGCCAAAGCCGCCTTCCCCGGCGTCGAGTTCGCCGTCGAGGACATCCTCGCCACCAGCGCCGATCGCTCGTACGACTACGTCGTCGCCAGCGGCATCTTCACGTACATCGGGGAGACCAACGTGGTGCTGTTCCACCGGCTCATCGAGGCCATGTACGCCCGCTGCACCCGCGCGCTGGTGTTCAACTCGCTCAGCAGCTGGTCGTCGGACGAGAGCGACGGCGAGTTCCGCGCCGACCCCGTCGAGACGGTGCGCTTCGCGTCGTCCCTCTCCTCGCGCCTGCGCCTGCGCACCGACTATCACCCGCGCGATCTCACCGTGGTGGTGCACCGCTCGGAGGCCGAGCCCCCGCGATGATCGTCTCGATCAACCAGCCGGCGTACCTTCCCTGGCTCGGTTACTTCGAGCGAATCGCGCGCTCCGACGTGCACGTGGTGCTCGACGACGTGCAGTTCGAGAAGAACAGCTTCGTCAACCGGAACCGGGTGCTCGGATCGGCGGGACCGACTTGGCTCACGGTGCCGGTCGAGACGAGCGGGCGCTTCGGGGGTCTGCGCATCGACGAGCTGGGAATCGCCGATGATCGGTGGCGGAAGAAGCACTGGGCGACGATCACCCAGAGCTACGGCAGGGCGCCGCACTTTGGGGAGCACGCGCCGTTCTTCGAGAGTGTGTACGCGCGATCGTGGCCCCGGCTCGGCGAGCTGCTCGGCGAGATCAATGGGTACCTGATGAGGCAGCTCGGCATCACGACGCGCGTGGTGTCGAGCCGCGAGCTGGGTCACGAAGGGGCGAAGGACGAGCTGGTTCTCGACGTGTGTCGACGGCTGGGGGCGACCACGTACCTGTCCGGTGCGCTCGGCCGAAGCTACCTTCGCGAGGTGCTCTTCGCGGCGGCCGGGATCGGCGTGGTGTACCAGGAGTACCGGCCGGCCAGGTACGAGCAGGGCAGGGGAGAGGGCGCGGACTTCGTGCCCGCCATGGCCGCTGTCGACGTTCTCTTCCGGCATGGCGGGGCGGCGGCGCGCGACGTCATGCTGGCGGGGGGTATTCGAGGAGAAACCGGGTGAGATCGTCAAGAGCTCGAGCTGGCGAGAGGTCGCTCCTCGTCCCAGTCGAGACAGCGCAGTACGCCCGGCGCAGTCTCCCGATAGCGCCACCCGGTCTCGGGGCACCGATGAACCCCGTCGCCATCGACCTCGGCGAGTGTGTGACCGTGACGACTGACCCAGCCCGTGCGCGTCGCTGGCACGCCGACCATCAGCGCATAGTCCGGTACGTCGGCGCGGGTCACCACCGCACCCGCCGCTATGAACGCATAGCGCCCGATGGTGCCGCCGCAGACGAGGGTGGCGTTCGCGCCGATGGACGCGCCACGTCGCACCAGCGTCCGGCTGTACTGACCCTTGCGGACGATCTGCGAGCGCGGGTTGGTCACGTTGGTGAAGACGCAGGACGGCCCGCAGAACACGTCGTCCTCGAGCTCGACGCCCTCGTAGAGCGAGACGTTGTTCTGGACCTTCACGTTGGCCCCCAGCCGCACGTTCGGCGCGACGAAGACGTTCTGCCCGAGAGTGCAGCCCGCACCGATGCTCGCGCCGGCGGACACGTGGCAGAAGTGCCAGATCTTGGTTCCGGGGCCGATCTCCACGGGCTGGTCGATCACCGCCGTCGGATGCGCGAAGTAGTCGGTCATCGCGCGCCTCTGAGAAATGAGGTCACCTCGTCGACCACGCGTTCGACGGAAGCCGCGCTCAGCTCGGGGTAGAGCGGCAGGGCCAGCGTCTCGTCCGCAGCGCGCTCGCTCTCGGGATAGTCTCCGCGTGTGTGGCCCCAGTCAGCGAAGCAGGGCTGGAGGTGCATCGGTACCGGATAGTAGAGCGCGCAG
>JAMFST010000961.1 GCA_026225435.1 Labilithrix luteola | reverse complement strand
CTTGTCCGCGGCTCCAGCGCTCTCGCGCGACCCCTTGCGCGCCGGACGTTCCGGCTCGGCGGGCGGAGACGGCACCGCGGTCAAACCTCCGCGCGGTCCGCGCGCGCTCGCCTCGCGGGCGGCGCCGGAGCTGCGCCCCTCACGCGGACTGGCGGACGTGCTCGCGCGCTCGACCCGCTTGCGCGTCTTCTTCGCCGTCTTGGCCTTCCCGTCCCCCGCCTTGCCGTGGCCAGCCGAGGCCGCCGCGCCGCCGGCGTCTTCCGGAGCGTCGGGAGCGGCGCGCAACGGGCGACCGGCGATCTCCGCCGGTGCCGCCGCCGCCGGACGCGCCTGCGAAGGCTTGGCGACCTCGGGCGGCACGTCGTCCTTCCAGATCATCCCGCGGCCGTCGTCGCCGATCATCGCGAAGATGCTCCCCCAGGGGATGACGCAGTAGAACGGCGAGCGGTTGAAGCTCAGGGTGCAGGTCATCCCCGCCTCGTCGAGGCGCAGGTCCGGGATGGGCACCTTCATGTTCAGCCCGATCTGCAGGACCAGCTGCGGCTGGCTCTTGAGGAACAGCGGCACCACCACCCCGGGGGCGCGCGGATCGAGGTGGACGTGCACGCTCGAACGCTCCAGCAGCGCCAGGGCGACCTCTTTTTTCGGCGGGAGCGGATGCGACATCGGGGCTTGCGGTGGTCTCGGGGAGCGCGCTGCTTGGACGAACGAACAGCCAGGGCGAGCCCGAGCGGTGGCGGCAGCATAGCAAACGCCGGGGCGGTGTTCAGTTCATGAGATGCTCCATGGGACACTTCCGCCAGATGGAATCGACGAATGACGTGCTCGATCTGGTCCTGGCGACGCCCGAGGTGCCCGAGCTGGTCCCCGCCGGGGTGTTCGACGATTTCGCCTGGTCGCCCCCGACGACGCTCCGCTGGCGCACCGGGCGGCCGCTCGATCGCGACGAGCCGCTCACCCGGACCAACCCCGGCGGCATGGTCTTCCTCTTCCTGGACAAATGTTCGTTCCTGCCGGCCGAGCTGGCGTGGCTGCACGTGCCGGGGCTTCTCCGCGCCGACGAGGCAGAGCGGCTGATGCTCGCCCCCTACGCCATCGACGACGCGACGGATCTCCTGCACGAGCACCGCGTCCCGGCGCGCGACGTCCTCGGCCTCGCCACCGGGTCGCTCGCCGGCCTCTTCTGGGGTCTGCACGACTGGGCGCACTTCCACCACCACGGCCCCTTCGAGGAGCGCGCCTGGACCGAGCTGCAGTGTGACGCCGCCGCGCTCTCCTGGCTCCGCGCGAACCGCGAGATCCTCGAGCTCGACGACGCCGCGCTGGCGACGTTGCTCGATCAGGCGGGCAGCCTCACCCGCGCCCGCTTCGCCGACGAGGACAGGAGCGAAGCGGTGGCACGCGAAGCGTGGAGCCGCGTGGAAGCTTTTCTCGACTGGCCGTAGGATGGGTTCACCTTGCTCACTCAGAGGCCCGAAGCGTCTTCGTCCTGGCTCGTGCCGCTTCCGCCGGCAGACCGGATCTCTCCGGTGACGCAGGTCAAGGGCGGGCTCCTCTACAACTCGTTCCGCTTCCTCCGCGAGATCGGCCTCGAGAAGGACTACGAGGCGATCGCCGGCAGCGAGCTCACGCGCACCGTGAGCGCCACGCTCGCCGGTGAATGGGTCGACGTGGACATCGCGCGGCGACACTACGAGACGATCCACGCCCTGCAGCTGCCGGCGGAGCAGATCCGTGCGCTGGCCGACAACTCGGTGCGCATCCTCAACGGCGTGTTCCTGCAGACGCTCGGACGAGCCGCACGCGCCGCCGGCTTCGACGCGCGCACGGCGCTCAAGCTCGTGGTGCGCATCTTCCCGCGCGTCTACCGCGGCGGCGCCATCGGCGTGGAGCTGACCGACACCAACCAGGGGGTCATCACCTTCGTCGGCGTCTCGCTGCTGCGCGTCGGCTACTACCGCTACGCCAACAGCGTGTACGTGAAGAGCGCGATCCGTCTGATGAGCGGCGACGTGCGGGTCACCGAAGGCACGCATGACGAGGCCAAGCTCACCTTTCGCTACCTCGTACGTTGGTCGACCTCGCCCGCGGACAGCTCGTCGTAGCTCCGGCCTTGGGTGGTCCGCGCTCTCCACTCGACGAGGCGGTCGTCGCCTTCTTGCGTCGCGCGCACGAGGCCTGGCCAGCGCTGACGGTCGACGACGCGCGGTTCGTCGACCACGTCACGCAGCGATTGCCCGCGGACGACGATCGACCGGCGTCGCTCGCGAATGCCGACGCCGCCGGGTTGCTCCTCGCGCACGCCTGTCTGCTCCCGGCACCGGGCGCCCTCGAGGTGTTCGAGTCGACCTACCGGCCGGAGATCCACCGCGTGCTCGCGCGGATGGGAATCGAGAGCGCCTTGCGCGAGGAGACGGCGTCCAGGCTGATCGAGCACTGTCTCTTCGGAACGAGCGAGGGCTCGGCGCCGCTGCTCGCCGGCTACCGCGGACGCGGCACCCTGCGCAGCTGGCTCCACTCCGTCGCCGCGCACGACGTGCTGAAGGTGCGTCGCAAGGACAGCCCCCTCACCCGCGTCGAGGACCTCGCCCTCGACCTGCCCGACGACCGCATCGGTCCGGAGATGGTCTACCTGCGGAGCTTCTACCAGGACGAGT
>JAMFST010000960.1 GCA_026225435.1 Labilithrix luteola | reverse complement strand
GCCGGCAACGAGACCACGCGGAACCTGATCTCCGGCGGCTTCGAGGAGCTGTGCGCGCACCCCGGCGACTGGGCCCGCCTGCGCGAGAGCCCGGCGCTCGTGGTCACCGCGGTCGAGGAGATGCTGCGCTGGGTGTCGCCCATCATGCAGATGCGACGCACGGCGACCGAGGACTGCCAGATCGGCGAGACCGCCGTCGCGCGCGGGGACAAGGTGGTCGCCTACTTCGTCTCGGCCAACCGCGACGAGCGCGAGTTCGAGCGCTCGCAGTCGTTCGAGATCGAGCGCCGGCCGAACAGCCACGTCGCCTTCGGGTACGGAGCGCACTTCTGCATCGGGTCGTTCCTGGCCAAGCTCGAGGCGCGCGTCTTCTTCGAGGAGGTCGCCGCGCGGTTCCGCGAGCTGCGGGTGGTCACGCCCGGCGAGCGGCTACCGTCGTACTGGTTCGCGGGGACCACCAGGCTGATGGTGGAGTGGTCCTGACGTGCGCCGCGTCCTCGTCACCGGAGCCGCCAGCGGGATCGGCGCGGCTCTCGTCTCGCTGCTGCGGGACGAAGGGGTCTCGGTCCTCGAGCTGGACGTGAGCGAGCGCGCCGGCGGGCTCCGCTGCGACCTGGGCGATGCTGCCCAGATCGACGCGACCGCCGCCTCCGTCGAAGGGCCGCTCGACGGGATCGCTCACGTCGCCGGCCTCCCCGGCACGCACCCACCGGCGCGTGTCCTCGCGGTGAACTACCTCGGCCCGCTCCGGCTCACCGAGTCGCTCGCACCGGTGCTCGCGCCCGGCGCGTCGGTCGTCTTCGTCTCCAGCATCGCGGCCCATCGCTGCCCCTGGGCGGAGAGCGAGCTGCGCGCGCTCGCCGAGCGCTCGTGGGCCGACGCCCTCGCCGAGGTGACCGCCCGGGTGGCGAGCGGGTCCGACGCGTACGATCTCTCCAAGCGTCTGCTCGGCTTCGCGCTCCCCTCGCTGACGGCCCGCCACGCCGCGAGCCCCGCCCGCGCGCGGGTGAACCTGGTGAGCCCCGGCCCGGTCGAGACGCCCATCCTCGGTGACTTCCGCCAGACGATGGGCGAGGCGCGCATCGAGGCCGCGGCGCAGATCGCCGGCCGCCACGGCCGTCCGGAGGAGATCGCCCAGGCCATCGCCTTTCTCCTCCGCCCCGGCGCGAGCTGGATCAACGGCATCGACCTGCGCGCGGACGGCGGCCTGTACGCCTTGCGCGCGGCCGCCGCTCCCTGACCCGGCCGCTCAGGACACCCGGCGCACCGTCCCGGCGGCACCGTCGATCTCGATCACGCAGCCGTCCGGCAGACGCCGCGTGGCGCTGGCGAGCGAGACCACGCAGGGGATGCCGAGCTCGCGGCTGACGATGGCGGCGTGCGAGAACGGCGCGCCGACGTCGCACACCACCCCGGCCACCGAGAGGAACAGCGGTGTCCAGCTGGGGTCGGTGATCGGCGCGACGAGGATGTCGCCCGGTTGCAGGCTCTCCGGCTCCGACGGATCGGTGAGCACGCGGGCGCGCCCGGTCGCCTTCCCCGGCGATCCGGAGACCGCCGTCACCGTCTCGCCGACGGCGATCTCCTTCTGCGCCTCGCGCGAGCGCCGCTCCCAGGTGGCCAGCGGAGGAGGATCGCCGACCACGACGAACGGCGGCACGACGTCGAAGAGCTGCAGGTACTGCCGCTCACGCTCGGCCAGGGGGCCGCGGAAGGGGGCCGGATCGCGAACGAAACCTGGCAGCTCGTCGCGGGTCAGCATGAAGACGTGCGCGGGGTCGTCTATCGCCCCCCGCTCCTTGGCGCGCCGACCGAGCTCGCGAGCGGCCAGGCGTTGCTCGTGGACCAGGAGCGCGGCGGTCATGCGCGTGCGCTCGCGCCCCCGGCTGAAGAGGTGGGCGGCGTTCAGCCCCCCCTCGAACTGCGCCAGCACCTCGGGCATCGGGGCGAGCGCAGAGCGCACCGCCGCCGTGGCCTCGTCGCGCGACTTCACCCGCCGCGCGTTCCCCGCGCCCGGCGAGTCGTTCTCCCCGGCGAAGCGCAGGCGGTCGATGGCGGCGAGCGCGATCTGCGGATCGGTCCCCCACGTCGGCGAGCGCAGCTCCCACTCGTTCGGGCCGCGGAAGCCCCAGCGACGCAGGAAGGTCGAGAGCTCCTCGCGGAAGGCGGCCACCTCGGGGCGCGCGTCGGCGGCGAGCCTCGCCTCGAGCCCCGCGACGCCCGAGTCGAACAGCGCGCTCAGCGCCGGCGACGCCGCCACTCGCCGCCCGAGGGGCCACATCTCGAACGAAGCTTGCGCCGAGTCCACGTCGCCGATGCCGCCGACCAGCTCGAGAGACAGCTCCGGCTTGCCGATGGCCGCCGCCACCTGCGCCACCGCCCCCAGCCCCACACCGGTCTTCAGGCTCACCTCGATGTGTCGGCACCAGAGGCGGCGAAAGAGCGCGTCGAACTGGGTGATGCGCTCGACCAGCTCGGTCTCCGGGATCCTGGCCAGGTCCGGGCGCTCCTTGACGATGCCCTCGACGATCGCGCGCTCGGCGTCGAGCTCGCTCAGGTCCTTGGCGCCGAGCACCTCACCGACCAGCCAGGCGCCCGCCTTGGCCGAGGCCGCGGCGTCCTCGTCCCCCGGGCGCGCCTCCGACTCGTACGAGGGGATGCCCGGCATGTCGCCGAAGTACTGCAGGTCCACCGCGGCGGGAGAGAACCCGGGGACGCGCACCCCGAAGAGGCGCATCAAGGACATGTTCAGATAGAGGTATCCGTTGAAGTTGATCAACGGATTGTGGGGCACGCTCGTATCGTAAATAGAGTGGTCCCAGACACCGCACTTCACGAACGCATCGCGCCAGCCGGGCTCGAGGTTGTGGAGAAATCCCACCGTCGCGTTGAGCGGCGTGATCGGATCGGGAAACACCTCCCCGACGTTCGCCCGGCTGGTGAGGGTGTAACGCTTCGAAGCTGGGTCGTTCTGCATCCACGTCTCGAGAACCTTCGCCATGGCACACCCCTCCGCGGGTCACGTCGTCAGAAACATGACATTGACGTCATGATCAAAAAGTGTCAAGGTCTGCTCGATTCGAGGACAAATGACGCACATGCACCCGGGAGCGCACGCGGTCAGCACGCCGGACAGGAGCGCGGTCATCGTTCACGGCGGAGGCGGCGCGTCATCGCACCTCACCTACGCGCAGCTCGATCGCCGGTCCGATGGGCTCGCCCGCTCGCTGCGCGCGCACGGGCTGAAGGCGGGGGACGTCGTCGCCCTGTGCATGGCCAACAGCGCCGACGTCTTCGTCGTCGCCTGGGCGGCGCAGCGTTCCGGTCTGTACTACGTGGCCATTCCCGTCCAGGCCACCGCCGACGAGCTCGCGTATCTCCTTCAGGATTCAGGTGCCCGCGCGATCGTGGTGGACGACGCCTTCGCCGATCGGGTGGCGCGCGCGGTGGCCTCGCTCGGTGCGCTCGCGTCTTCGCTGCCGCTGCGCGTCGCCAACCCGGGGGACGTGCCCGGTTTCGTCTCGCTGCCGCAGCTCGAGGAGTCCGGCCCGCACGAGGACTACGAGGCGGTCGAGGGGAGCGACATGCTCTACACCTCGGGGACCACCGGGCGGCCCAAGGGGGTGAAGCCGGCGCTCAAGCTGGAGCCGCTGGGGAGCGATCGGCGCCGGGTGGAGCGGGCGCAGGCGCTCTACGGCTGGAGCGATCGCACGGTGTTCCTCGTGCCCGCGCCGCTCTACCACGCGGCGCCGCTCCGCTTCGGGATGACGGCGCTGCGGCTCGGCGGCACGGTGGTGGTGCTCCCGAAGTTCCAGCCCGAGGCGGCGCTCGCCGCGCTGCGCGATCACGCGGTGACCCACAGCCAGTGGGTGCCCACCATGTTCCATCGCCTCCTGGCGATGCCCGCGGACGTGCGGGCAGCGTTCACCTTCCCGGCTCACCGCGTCGCGCTGCACTCCGGCGCCCCCTGCTCCGTGCCGATCAAGCGGGCGATGATCGACTGGTGGGGGCCGATCCTCCACGAGTACTACTCGGGCAGCGAGAGCGTCGGCTTCACCCACGCCACCAGCGCCGAGTGGCTCGCGCGGCCGGGGACGGTGGGCAAGCCGCACGGCTGCACGGTGCATGTCCTCGCGCCCGACGGCCGGGAGCAGGAGCCGGGTCAGATCGGCGCGGTCTACTTCGAGAGCGCGCAGAAGCTCGCCTATCACGGCGACGCGCAGAAGACGGCGGCGGCGATCGGGCCCAACGGCTGGGCGACGATGGGCGACCTCGGGTACGTCGACGAGGAGGGGTACCTCTTTCTCACCGACCGCCAGGCCTTCACCATCGTCTCCGGCGGGGTGAACGTCTACCCGCGCGAGGTCGAGGCGGCGCTCGAGAGTCACCCGGACGTCCGCGAGGCCGCGGTGTTCGGGGTGCCCGACGCGGATCTGGGCGAGCGGGTGCACGCGGTGGTGGTCGTGGCCGAGCCCCGGCGAGGTGACTCCGCCATCGAGAGCGAGCTGCTCGAGCACCTGCGGGCGCGGGTGGCCGGCTACAAGATGCCGCGCGGGATCGAGCTGCGCGCCGAGCTCCCGCGGGGCGCCACCGGGAAGCTCGACAAGCGGTCGCTTCGCGCCGAGCACGTCGCACGTCTGCCGCACCAGCCCCTGGAGGGTCGATCGCCGTGAACGCCGTCTCCGATCACCTCGTCGCCGGTCGTCGCCTCCCGGCGACCGGGCCGACGTACACCCTGATCTCCCCGATCGACGAGAGCGAGGCGCTGCAGGTGCGCACGGCCGGGGCCGAGGAGCTCGAGGTCGCGCTCGGTGCGGCGGCGTCGGCCCGCGAGGAGATGGCGGCGCTCGATGTCGCCGCCCGGAGCGCGGCGCTGCGAGCGCTCGCGACCCTCCTCACCCGCGACGGCGAGGCGCTGGCCGCGCTGATCACGGGCGAGAACGGCTGCCCGAGCCGCCAGGCGCTGGCCATGCAGGTGCACAGCGCCTCGGCGCTGCTCGAGGCCTACGCCCAGCTGGTCGAGCGGCACCTGTTCGAGGAGCACCGTCCGGGCATGCGCGGCGGCCGCGTGCTGGTGCAGAAGTCGCCCGTCGGGGTGAGCGCGGGGATCGTGCCCTGGAACGTGCCGCTGTTCCTCGCGTGCATGAAGATCGCACCGGCGGTCGCCGCCGGCTGTCCGCTGGTCCTCAAGCCGAGCGTCGAGAACGCCGCCAGCGCCGCGCGGCTCGCCGCGCTGATCGACGAGCTC
>JAMFST010000959.1 GCA_026225435.1 Labilithrix luteola | reverse complement strand
CGAGATCGGCCGCCTGCTCGAGGCGGGTCATCGACTCGTTCTCCAGACCCGCCTTGGCGAAGAGCTCCGACGCGCGGAAGAAGTGCGCTGCCTGCTGCTTGGCCTCGGTCGAGACGCTCGCCCGCTGCACCGCCGCGCCCGCTGCGGAACGGAAGTCCTCGGCCGCCGCGAAGCATCGCTCGGCGCTCTCCCACAAGCGCCCGTTCTTCACCGCGTCGGCCGCCTCGCCGTAGGCGGTCCCGGCGCCGATGAGATCCCCGGCCTGCTCGCGCAGCTCCCCCAGGCGCTCGAGCAGCTGCCCGCGGGCGACCGGATCTTCCACGTGCGCCGCGTGGCGCGTGAGCACGTCGGTGGCGCGATCGAGGCGCCCGCCGCGCTCGAACAGCTTCGACGCGGTGGACGCCGGGCGGTCGTCCTCCGGCGTGAGGTCGGCGATGCTCGCCCAGGCCTCGCCGGCGGCGACGAGATCCTTGCGCTTGGTCTCCTGCAGGCTCGCCAGCTTCTTGAAGGCGGAGATGCGCGTGTCGAGATCGTCCTCGCCGTGCGCGTCCTCCTCCAGCAGCGCCGCCAGATCGTCCCAGCGCTGCGTCTTGTCGAACAGGCGGGCGAGCGCCGCGCGGGCGCTGTCGTCCTTCGGATCGAGCCCGCGGACCTTCTCCCAGGCCTCGATGGCGCCGTTGACGTCGCGCAGGTTCCCCTCGGAGAGCCCGGCGATCTCGCGCAGGCGCTCCTTCTTGATCTCCACCGGCTCGACGATGGGCGAGGTCGGCGAGACGCTCACCACGCTCGCCAGGAGCACCTCGCGCAGCTGGCCGTAGTCGCGCTTGCTGCGCAGGTAGTCCTCCACCCAGCCGAGCGCCTCGGGGTGGTTGGCCTGCGTCTCGAGCGCCTCGCGGTACTTGGCGAGCGCCTCCGGCTTCTTCCCCTTGCCGGCGAGCATCTGCGCGGCGTCGAGCAAGCCCTGGAGCTGGTCGGGGGTGAGGCCCGGTCGCCGCTCGTTCTCCCCCGAGTCGGTGAAGACCATCGAGGCTTGCGAGTCGTCCTGCGTCTGGTGCGGCGGCGGCGAGACGTGTGGCGCGACGTCGAGGCGCGTGGCCACCTCGCGCGCCCCCTCACGAGAATGCGGCGCATGAGGATCGCCGGACATCACGTTGGCGAGCGCGCCGGTGACGCTGACCGAGTCGTCCTCGTCGGGGCCGCCCATGAGCGGCGGCATGTTGATGTTGTGCGGGACGGTGGCGTTGCCCGTGATGCTCGCGCCGACGCTCCCGGCCACGCCGCTGGGCGTGACGACGGCGCTCGGACCCGCTCCGCTGCCGCGCGGCACCGGTGTGCTGAGGCGCGGAGCCGGCTGCTGCCGCGGCGCGAGCGACGCCGGGGGCTCGCTGTGCGCCGTCGCCAGGCGGCCTTGCAGCTCCCTCAGCTTGGCCACCGCTTGCGGCTCGCCCAGCGCGGCCAGCGGCTCGAGCATGGAGATGGCGTCGGCGAACTGCCCGACCGCCTCGTAGCTGCCCGCCACGAGGAAGCGCGCATCTCCCGCCTCGGAGCCGTCGGGGCTCGCCTGCAGGTAGGCGTACATTCGCGTCGCCAGGTCCTCCTCGTGACCGGTCTGGCGCGCGTAGTGACTGTACAATTGAAGGCCGCGGGCGCTGCCGGGGGAGGCGTCGAGCGCCGCGCCCGCATAGGCGAGACCGTGCTCGCCGTCGTAGGACTCGGCGAGGCGCACCAGGAGCTCGGCCGCCAGCTCGCGCTCGGGGATGGGGACCGGGTCGCCGGCATGCGGCCGGTCGAGGACGGATGACGAGTACTCCTGCGCCAGCGCCGGATCGAGATCGTCGCTCTGCCGCGCGAGGGCCAGCGCCTGCGTCGCCCCGGCGAGGTCTCCGGCGGCTCGCCGCGTCTGCGCCTCGTCGCGCAACAGCGCCACCCGGCGCACCGGATCTTGCTCCACGCGCAGCTCGGACGCGTACAGCGCGAAGGCTTCCTGCCACGCCCCCCGCGCCTTGAGCAGCTCGCGCGCGTTGTACATCGCGTAGGCGCTCTCGGGATCGTACTCGAGCGCGCGGTGGAAGTTCTCGAGCGCCCGCTCTGCGTCCTGCAGCGGCGGCTCGGCCCACAGGCGGCCGAGCTCCGCGTGCATCCCGGCGAGCTCGCCGCGCAGCTCCGGCTGATCGGGGAGCATCGGCTTGAGCAGGCGAACCCGCCGCTCGAGCAGCTTGGCGAGCGCCTCGAAGTCCCCCTTCTCGCGGTACAGCTCACCGAGCCGCTCGACCGCCACCGACTGGGTCGGGTCGCGCTCGACCGCCTGCATGTAGACGCGCGCCGCCCGGTGCGGATCGCCCAGCGTCGTCGCCCAGACCTGCCCGGCCTCGCTCAGCCAGTGACTGGCGGTCTGCGGGTCGACCGTCTCCTCGCCGATCTTCTCCAGCAAGAAGGCATAGGCAGTCGGATCCGCGCTCCCCGCGCCATGCGCGTAGGCGAGGGCTTCCTCGTCATATGGATTGTCGACGAGCCGGCGTACCAGCGCGTCGATCTCTGCCGGATCCATCTGGGCGGCGATCGTAACATCAAACCGAAGCCCGGCTGGAATTCCCCAGCGTTTGTCAGCAGCTGTCGCGCGAAATTGGCTGGGCCGCGCGCGCGGCTACTCGAAGAGCTCGTAGCCGCTGCTGGCCGCGGGCTTGGGCGGCGGCTTGGCGGTGGGCGTCATCGAGGGGACCGTGGGCGGGGTGTGCCCGCCGTGGCGATGCGGTTGACCGTGCGCGTTAGCGCCGTGGCCGGCCGTCGAGGGATCGCTCACCGCCGGAGGCAGCTCGCTGACCGGCGCGGGGGGAGGCGCGGGGGTCTCCGCCGGATCGATCGCCAGCGGGACCGCGACCGCGCCGGCCTCCGTGACCGTCACCCAGCCACCCGACGAGGCGTTGGTGATGGTGGCGATGGGCGCGGGATCCGGCGCTGCGGTCGGCGTGTTGCCCGTGGCTTCCGGATCGCTGCCGGTGATCGTGGGCACGCCGGTCACCATCAGCGGCGAGCCGCGCAGCGCGAAGGGATGCGTCTTCGCCGCCAGCGCCGCGCTGGCCACCAGCGCCGCGAAGATCCCGATGCTCACCCAGCGCGTGGTCCGCCTGCGGTCGTCCACCGCCTGGTAGGCCGAGGTGTCCAGGTTCTCGCTCGTCGGCTCCGAGTCGGAGTCGGGGGCCGGCGGCGGCTCCGAGAGCCGGGCGCTGCGACGCATCCCGCTGGTGGTCGGCAGGACCGAGTCGCGCGCCTCGGCCAGCGCCGCGCTCATGGCCTCGGCGTTGAAGGGCCGGTCCTTCGCGTCCTTGGCCAGCGCGCGCATCACCAGCGCCTCGAGCTGGTCGGAGATGACCAGATCCGGCGCCACCTCGCGCGGCGACTTGGGGACCGTGCGGATGTGCCGCGCCATCACCACCACCGCGTCCTGATCGGTGAACGGCGGGCGGCCGGTGAGCATCTGGTAGAGCATCACGCCGAGCGAATAGAGGTCGGTGCGGTGGTCGAGCGGCTTCCCCTGCGCCTGCTCCGGGGACATGTAGCGCGGCGTCCCGAACACCGTGCCCGCCTGCGTCTCCACTGCGGACACGCCCGGCAGCGGCTCGCCCGGGTGGGTGAGCTTGGCGATGCCGAAGTCGAGCACCTTCACGATCTCGTCGTGCCGGTCGGCGCCGCCGGTGCTCGCCCCCTGGACCACCTTGGCGAAGAAGATGTTGTCGGGCTTGAGGTCGCGATGGATGATCCCCTTGGCGTGCGCCTCGGCGAGGGAGCGCAGCACCTGGCGCGTCGCCTCGATGGCGTCGTCGACCGGGAAGCGCTTGATGCGCGTGAGCCGCTGGCCGAGCGACTCGCCGTCGAGGATCTGCATCGCCAGGTAGAGATCGCCGTCGGTCGTCTGCCCGAAGTCGAACACCGTCACCGTGTGGGGGGAATGCAGGACGCTGGTGGCGCGGGCCTCGCGGAAGAAGCGCGCCTTGCTCGAGTCGTCGAGCGCTCGGTCCTGGCGCAGCACCTTGATGGCCACGTCGCGGTCCATGACCGTCTGCCGCGCACGGTAGACCGTCCCCATCGAGCCTTTTCCGAGCCGGCTGAGGACGGTGTAACGCCCGTCGAGCGAGCGCCCGATCATCGGATCGTGCTGCGGATCCGACGTGTAATCGCTGGTGGTTATCGCCGGGGTGGACACGGAACCCCTCTAGGATCGCGCGCCCGCGCCCTCGGTGCAAGCTGCCTGACCGCCAGGGCGCTTTGTGTCATATGCGTGTCGCTCATCGGCGTGTCAGCGGAGCGGGAGGACGTTCCGCGGATCGCAGACCACGGTGACCTCGTTGGCCACCAGCGCGCCCGCCCCGACGCTCTTCACTTTGGCGGCCAGGTCCACGCCGTCGCGCACGCGGCGGACCTCGTAGTGGAGGTGGACCAGCTCCGGCGAGCCGGTGTCGCCTACGCCGCCGAGCGGATCGCCGTCCTTGAGCGTCGTGCCGGCGGTCACGCCGGGGGCGATCGAGTCGAGGTGGCCGAAGAGGACGACGTACTCGCGCAGCTGCCCGGCCTCGCGGACGACGTGGCGGGTCACCACCGAGGTGCCGAAGAGCGTGCCGGTGAAGAGGACGTCGGCGTCTCCTTGCTGGTGCTCGAGGGCGACCATCTGCACCGGGGTGCCGCGCCGGTTGGGCAGGTCGACGCCGCCGTGGCCGACCGCGCGGATGCTGGCGCCGCGCCGCTGCGACTCGTCCGGGCGGTCGAGATCGTAGCCGCTGAGGACGCTCTTGCCTCCGGGAAGCCCGGGCGGGGTGGGGTAGCGGTAGGCGTCGTACTCGGCGGGGCGCTCCGGCAGGCGCGGGATCTGGTCGTACTCGGTCCAGGCACCGGAGCGGACGTGGTGGCCGTTGCGGGCCTCGGCCAGCTCGTTCCCCTCGTCGTCGTCCGAGGGGAGATGCACGCAGACGGTGCCATCGGGGAGGGTGCCGGTGGGGCAGGTGGCGCTCGGCACCTCGTCGGCGAGAGATTCCGCGCTGGCGGCCTCGATCCCCTCGACCCGGACCGTCCCCACGGGCTCGGCCGGGCGCGCCGCCCCCGCCAGGACGAGGAGCCCGAGCACGAGCATCGACAGGGAAGCCAACCGGTTCATCACGAGCGCCCGCACCGCCTATGATACGTACGCCGGTCCGAGGCTGCTCCATGAACGAACATTCGTCGACGATCGAGGCTCTTTTCACCGCGGAACGCGAGGCCCGCCGCCTCCATGGCGAGCTGGTGAAGGCCGGTCGCGCCGACGCTGGCGCGCTGGTGACGCTGCTCACCGAGCAGGCCAAGCAGGCGCGCGCCCTACCGGCCACCGACACGCACGAGCAGGCGTTGCGCCTGGTGCGCATCTCCGCGGTGCTCGGCGAGCTGGAGGGGCCCGCCGCGGTCGACCTCCTCATCGACCTCCTCGGCTCCGACGAGCCGGAGGCGCGCCACTCCGCGGGCGAGGCGCTCGAGGACCTGGCCTTCGATCGCTTCAAGGAGGTGGCGCTCGGCGTGGAGCGCGCGCTCGCTCGCCTGCCGGTCGGGAGCCCCGCGCTCGCCGAGCTTCCTTATCTGCTTGCTGAAGTGGCCGAGCCGGGGTCGATCAAGCTGCTCGGCAAGTTCCTCCAGCACGCCGATCCGGAGGCGGTCGCCGGCGCCATCGAGGCGATCATCGAGATGGGCGATCCGTCCGCTGCCCCGCTGCTCAAGCCGCTCGAGAAAGACTCGCGCCAGGTTCAGCTCGAAGAGGACTCCGAGGAGCGGGTCACCATCGGCGATCTCGCCACCGAGGCGCGCGAGCTCCTCGCCGAGCTGGCCGACGACCAGGCACCGCCGCCCGCCAAAGGTGGTGGGAGCAAGGGTGGCGGCGGCAAGAGCGCCGGCGGCAACGAGAGCCGGGGTCCGCGCAGGTGAGCAGCTCGGAGAGACCGTTGCCGCCCACCGCGGCCTCTCCGACGCAGACCGGCCCGGTCTCGCTGCGGCAGAGCGGGGCCAACCTGGTCTCGTTCCGTCGCGCGTCCACACGTCTCGGCCCGGCGGACGCTGCGGTCTTCGAGACGTTCGTGGTGCCGCGGTACCTCCACCTGTTCGGCGATGTCCTCATCGAGCAGATCGCCGAGGGGGAGGAGGCGCAGGCGCTGCACCTCTTCTGCCGCACCGGCTACCCGGATCGCGGCGTGACCCTCCGGCTCCCCGGCGGGCACGTCTACGGGATCGATCCGTCGACCCCGGCCATCGAGCTGGCGCGCGCCAAGGCCGCGACCATGCCAGACTTCGTCGGCGAGTACCGCGTCGTCGACTCCATCCCCGCGCCGTTCCCCGACGCGGCGTTCTCCCACGTGTACACGCTGCATCCCTTCGGAGCGCCCGAGGAGCGCGCCGCCATCTTCGCCGAGATGGCTCGCCTGGTGGCGCCCGCCGGTCAGGCGCTCATGGCGCTGCCGCTCCGTGGCTCCTTCGTCGAGCTGGTCGATCTGCTTCGTGAGTACGCCCTCAAGCACGACGCCCCGCAGGTCGCGACCGGCGCCGAGAGCGCCGTGTTGCTGCGCCCGACCCAGCAGATCCTCGAGGCCGAGATGGAGTCGGCCGGCTTCCACTTCATCGAGACCGCCACCCAGCCCTCGACGCTCTCCTTCCGCAACGGCCGCGAGTTCCTCGAGGACCCGACCATGCGCCTGCTCCTGTTTCCGGAGTTCACCGCGCCGCTCGGCCTCACCGATCCAGGCCCGCCGTTCGACTACGTCCGCGAGGCCATCGACAAGTACTGGAGCGAGGCCCCCTTCACGCTCACCGTCGAAGTCGCCTGCATCTCCGGTCGCCGAAAATCTGCCGCCGAGTAGGACGCCAGACACGACGAACCCGCCGCTACCGCCCGGTGTTCGGGGCGGCAGGGCGGGCTCGGTCGCTACCGCAACCTGACGCGTCTCAGCGGCAGTAGCCGTCGATGCACACCTGGCTCGAGTCCGCGCAGGCGAGGCCGGTCATCGGGTCGCACTGCGAGCCGAGGTTCGAGGCGGAGCCGCACACGTCGTACGTGCCGCTCGAGGTCGTCACCGGCTTGCACTGGTTGAACGGATCGGCCGTCGCGCAGGCGTTCGACGCGTCCCCGCCGCAGCCGATGTAGCAGTTGTGGTGCAGGCAGGTGCTGCCGACGGCGCAGCCCGGTCCGACGCCGTCCGCCTGGCAGACGAACTGCGGCGCCTGGTCGGGGATGCAGCCGCCGCCGACGCACACGTCACCGGTCGGGCAGGTGCCCGTTCCGCTGCAGGTGGTCACGCAACGCTCGTCCACGCAGGTGGTGCCGGCACCGCACGCGCTCGCGCCGGCCGCGGCGCCGCAGGGGGTCGGGTTCCCGGTGCAGACGTTGGTGGTCGTGTCGCAGGAGAAGCCGGTGGGGCAGGTGGCGCCGCTGGCGCAGGAGGGCGTGCACACGCCGGCGACGCAGGACTGACCGCCGGTGCACTGGGTGCCGTCGCTGCACTGGTTCACCGGAGCGACGCAGGTGCCGTCGAGGCACTTGGAGCCGGTCCCGGCGTCACTGCCGGCGCAGGCGGTGTCCGAGGTGCATGCCGGAGGCGTGCCCGAATCGGCGCCGCCGTCGGTGGAGGAGTCTCCGCCACCCGGGCTGCCGTCGACGATGGTACTGCCGTCCGGCACGTTCACGGCCGCGGCGCACTCGGTCTGGCCGTCGAAGATGACGCAGATGAACCCGGTGGAGCAGCCGACCGTCTCGCAGCCGGAGCTGGTGCACTGGTTCTTCGCGTCGCAGGTGTAGCCGTTGGGGCAGTCACCCGGGGCGAAGCAGCTGCCGCCGTCGCCGCCCGTGCTGGCGTCCACCGAGGACCAGGGGACACACGAGTTGTCCTGGCAGCTGTAGCCTGAAGAACAGTCGTAATCGCTGTTACAGCCGTAGCTGTCGTCGCCGTAATAGCCGCCATCGTCGTCGTAGACCGGGCAGCCGGCGAGGACGAAGACACCCAGACCAGCAACGAGAAGCGAGACGATCTGTTTCTTCATGTCGTCACCAGCTTAGCAACCGACGTGCCCTGAACAACCGCGCTGGTGAGATGCGCTTCGCTCGCGAAATACGTGCGAGCCTCGGGAGCGTATGAACGCCGGTTCACGGGGTGAGCGGGGCCGGTGCCATGCACTCCGGTCCCGGTTGCCCCGATCGAGGGGGGTGGCGGCGAGACTTTGTCCCACCCCGCAAGAGCCGACCCAGCAGGACATCCGCACCGCCGCGCATCCCCCGTGATACCGTCGACCGCGAACGGGGCGCGTCGCGTCTCGAGCCCCCCGGCGAAAACGGAGAAGTCTGCGGTCATGGACGTCCGCTGCGAGCGCTGCGGCACCGAGTACGAGTTCGACGACGCGCTGGTGAGCGATCGCGGTACGTCGGTCAAATGTACGGAGTGCCAGCACGAGTTCCGCGTGATGCCTTCGCAGGTCGCGGTCCCGGCAGCTGGCGTCGGCGGCGCTGGCGGAACCGGCGACGAGTGGGCGGTGACGCGCGCGGGCGGTGGGCTGGTGGTGTTCACCTCGCTGCGCGATCTGCAGGACGCCATCCGCGGCGGAGACCTCGGGCGCGAGGACATGGTGTCGCGCCCCGGGCGCAGCGGCGCGGCCGGTCGAGCGCGCGCGCTCGGCACCATCAGTGAGCTCGAGCACCTCTTTCCCGCGGCCGTCGACCCGAACCTGGCGCCCATGCGCTCGCGGGTCGACACGCTGCGCCCCGATCCGGTCGCCTCGGTGCCACCGCCGCCGGACGTGGACGAGACCGATGGCTCGGCCGTCGTCATGAGCGCGGCGACGGAGGCGGCCTACGCAGCGATCGGCCATTCGCCCAAGCCGGGGTCGGCGTCCACGATGCAGATGGGCGCCTTGACCGACGCCAGGCCGGTGTTCAAGGGGACGCCGATCGCCGCGGCCCCGCCGCTGTCGACGCGGACCCCGATCGCCCCGGAGCCGCCGCCGGTCCTCCACGATCTCGCCTCCGACTCGAGCGTGTCGGATCTCGTCGAGGACTCGTCGCCGCTCCCGAGCAGGCTGCAGACCGGCCCTCGCTCGCTCCGCGCGCAAGACGTGCTCGCGGGGGCGGGCGTCGACTCCAGCCAGGACAGTCTCGCCCCCGGGCCGGCCTTCCAGCTGCCGGAGGACGCCGCCACGGCGCGGCTCGGATCCGGGCGGCGGGTCGGCGGATGGGTCGTCGCGCTGGCGCTCGTCGGAGGCGCGGCGGTGGTCGGCTTCGTGGTCGCCCGCCCCTACCTGCTCGGCACGCACACGGCCGCGACGACCGCGAGCGGCGGCCCGCTCGATCCGCAGGCCACGCAGCTGGTGACCGCGGGCGAGAAGGCGCTGGCGGCGGGGGATCTCGACACGGCGGCCGGCGCTCTCGAGAAGGCGAGCGCGGTCGCGCCGGCCGACGCGCACGTGGCGCTCGACCGGGCGAAGGTGGCGGCGGCGCAGGCCGACATCGCCTGGCTACGCCCTCGTCTCTTCACGGCGAGCACGTCGCCCGCCGACCGCGCCGCAGCCGAGCATCAGGTGAGCGAGCTGTCGCAGTCGGCCGATGCGCTGGCGCTGCGGGCGGCGGCGCTGGCCCCGGGCGAAGCGGCGAGCACGCGCGCCCGGGTCGACGCGCTGCGCCTCACGGGCAAGCTGCCCGAAGCGCGCGCTGCGGCCGGCCCGCTGTCGACGTCGAGCAGCGATCCGGAGACGGCCTACGTGCTGGCGGCGCTCGACGCGGCCGATCCGCAGCCGCTCTGGGGGACGGTGGTCGATCGCTTGCGGGTGGCGGCGTCGACCGAGGGGGACCTCGGTCGCGCGCGGGCACTCCTCGTGTACGCGCTCGCCCGGGCGGGCGACACGGCCGGCGCCGCGCGCGAGCTCGACAAGCTGTCCGCCTTCACTCGCCCGTATCCGCTGGTGGCGTACCTGCGCGCCTTCGTCGAGGCGGCCAAGTCGCAGGTGCCGGCGGCCAGCGGCTCCGGCGTCGCGCTCATCCTGCCGAAGGAGATGGACGTGAACGCCTTGCCGCGCACGTCGTCCGCGCCGGTGCCGCCGGGCTCCGCGACGCCGGGTGCGGTCGTCGCCGCGGGCAAAGGCGCCGCGCCCGTCGCGGTCGCGGCGGGGAAGACGGCCGGCGGCCCAGCTGGAGGTGGAGCCGCGGGGGATACGCGCACCCTCGACGCGCAAGGAGACGCGGCACGCAAGGCGGGCGAGTACGAGCGGGCGGCGAAATTGTACTCGCAGGCGCTCGACCGCAACGCGAACGACTCGGAGGCGCTCGGCGGCCTCGGCGCGATCTCTCAGTCGAAGGGGGACTGGGAAGGGGCCAAGGCGTCGTACCGTCGCGCGCTCATCGTGAACCCGCACTTCTTGCCGGCGCTGATCGGCCTTGCCGACGTGGAGTGGGAGTCGGGCGACAAGAGCGCGGCCGAGCAGACGTACCACGACATCACCCAGCGCTTTCCCGACGGGGCATACCCCAAGCGGGTCAAGGAGCGGGGCGACGGGACGAGCGGCGGCGACTCCACCAGCGACGATTCGAGCGGCACGAAGGCGGGCAAAGCGGACCCCGCGGCCGAAGGTGCGGCGAAGAGTCCGGCGAGCGCGGCCACCGGTGCCGCTTCGTCGGCGGCGCCCGCGGCGTCCGGTGAGGCTGCCCCGTGAGGACCTTCGCGCGGTCGGCGCTGCTGGCGCTGGTCACGGCAAGTCTCGCCGGTGGCCTCGTCGCGTGCGACGGGCGACCGAGGACACAGAGCGCGATCCACGCGCGCGAGACCAAGCTGCGCACCGGGCCGGCGCTGGCGGTGATCGATCTGACCGCGGGCGCGCCGGAGCAGGACGAAGGCGGGCTGCTGCAGGCGGAGCGCTCGCACCGCACGCTCGACGGGCTGCTCACCAGCGCCGCTCGCGCCGCCACCGACAGTGACACCAAGGGGGTCTTCGTCCGCTTCGGCAGCACGCAGCTCGCCCTGGCGCGCGCGGAGGAGATCGGACAGGCGCTCGCCGAGGTCAAGAAGACCAAGCCGGTCGTCTGCCACGCGGAGGGGCTGAGCAACGCCAGCTACGCGGTCGCCGCGCGTGGCTGCAGCAAGATCTGGGTCTCGCCCGCCGGCGGGGTCGACACCGTCGGCATCGCCGCGCAGCTGCTCTACGCGCGCCGGCTGCTGGAGGACAACCTCCACCTGTCCATCGACGTGCTCCAGGTAGGAAAGTACAAAGGTGCGGAGGAGCCGTTCACCCGCGACGGACCTTCCGACGAGGCGCGGGCGTCGCTCGAGTCGACCCTGGCGTCGTTGCGCGTCGCCTGGCTCGACACGATGCGGGCGCGCGGCGGGGACCAACCCGACAAGCTGCTGGCCGCGGCCGAGGATGGGCCGTACAGCGCCGACGGAGCGCTGAAGGCGGGGCTCACCGACGCGACCGGCTACGCCGACGAGGCTTTCGCTTCCCTGGGGGAGCTGGCGCAGGCGGCGGGCGCGCGGCAGAAGATCATCTTCGGACCATCCGAGCACGGGGACGACGACGAGCTGGCCGGCGTCCTCAAGACGCTGGTGGGCACCTCCGCGGGCGGCGCCCCGGTCGCGCTCCTGCGCGCCACCGGCAGCATCGACATGGGCGAGGGGGGCGGTCTCGGATCGTCCGGCGACGGGATCCACGAGGCGGCCTTCGACCGCATGGTCCGCCGTCTCGAGAAGGACGACGACGTCAAGGCGGTGGTCCTGCGCATCGACTCGCCCGGCGGCAGCGCGCTCGCCAGCGATCTGATGTGGCACCACCTGATGCGGCTGCGGAGCAAGAAGCCGCTGGTGGTCAGCGTGGGCGGGATGGCGGCGAGCGGCGGGTACTACCTGGCCTGCACCGGCTCGTACATCTACGCCGACGCCGGGAGCATCGTCGGATCGATCGGCGTCGTCGGCGGCAAGGTGGCCGTCGCCGGGTTGCTCGAGCAGGTCGGGGTGCACAGCGAGACCTTCGCGGCGAAGCCTGGCCCCGAGGCCCGCGCTCGCGCGGCCTACGAATCGCCGCTCGCCCCCTGGGACGACGCGACCCGGGCGCGCGTGCTCGAGTCGATGAAGGGGATCTACTCGCTCTTCCTCGCGCGGGTCTCCGAGGGGCGCTCCACCGAGGGGCGCACCATCCCCGTCGACAAGGTGGGCGCCTCGGCCGAGGGGCGCATCTTCGGCGGACGGGAAGGGCAGGCGCGCGGTCTCGTCGACGAGATCGGCGGCCTCGAGCTGGCGCTGGCTCGCGCCCGGTCGCTCGCGCACCTGCCAGGGGACGCGCGCGTGCAGGTGGTCCGCTCGGGCAAGTCGCTCCTCCACCAGCTGTCTCTCGACGACGACGAGGACGGAAAAGACGATCCCACCGATTCGGCGGAGAGCGTCGATCCGCTGGTCACCGCGCGCACGGCGGCGGCGGGAAT
>JAMFST010000958.1 GCA_026225435.1 Labilithrix luteola | reverse complement strand
GGTGGGGTAATCCGTGAAGAGCGCCAGCAGGTGCCCCGACTGGTTCGACGCTTGCGGCCACAGGAGGAACGGGTCGCTCTTGTTCGTCGTGTCGGTGGTCATCGTCTGGCCGTCGGTGTCGAGGCCGGTCGAGAGGAAGGTCTCCACGCTGTGGCAGCTGCCGTCGCAGATGGCCGAGTCGCTCGCCAGCGACGGCTCGCACTGCTCGGTGGCGCCGATCATCTTGTCCCCGCACACCGACGGGGTGAGGAAGCGCACCATCGAGATGACCGGCAAGGTCACCGTGGCACCGCTGATCGTCGCGGTGGCGCAGCCGTCTCCCAGCTCGGTGTTCCCCGCGCCGTAGGCCACCACCTGGAAGATGTGCGCCGCGTTGTCGGAGGGGAGCTTGATGTTGCCGCAGTAGCGCGCACCCGAGACGGTGCAGCCGGCGGTGGTGAGGTCGGTCTGCTCGGTGGCCGTCGACAGATCGAGCCGCGCCCCCGAGACCGTGGCCAGGCCGGTGCTCGCGTCGCACGCGGCGCCGTCGGTGTCGGGGAAGACGAACACCGAGACGGTCTGCGCGTCGTCGAGCACCGAGAGCGGCGCCACGAGCGAGGGGGCGGCCGCGATCTGCACGCCGTGCCCGGCGTTGCCGCCCTCGCAGGCGACCAGCGCGCCGCCGCTGACCACGGCGATCACCGCGGCCAGCCGGGCGGTCGAGCGACATCCAGCCGGAGACATCTGCCGATGCATACCACGCGACATGGTCAGCTTCGTCGTGAACGGAGCCAGGACAGCCCGAAGCGGCGAGGCGACTCTCCGCCGTCGCGCGGGCGCTCCCCTGATCCGCCGGGTCCCGGGGGCGCCTGAACCTCGATCCCCGCGAGGGCGAGCGATCGACGGAGCGCCTCGACGGCGCGCTCCTGCCCGCCGAGGTACGCCGCCCGGTAGCCAGCGCGGAGCAGCGCCGACGCGGTCCGGTCCGCCCAGGCGAGCAGGGGATCGCCATCGTCGTTGCGACCGCAGGCGACGGCCACGGTGCGCTCGTCCAGCCGCGCCGCGCATCCGGGAAAGTCCCACCCGGCGAGCGCCTCGTCCCGGGCTCGCTCGAGGTTTGCGATGAGGTAGCCTTCGGCCAGCGCACCTCTCGCCGGCGCCATCCAGGGGGCGTCGGCGTCCGCGCGCAAGGTGCGCCGCAGGTGATCGAGCGTCCCGGTGGCGAGCGACGGAGAGGCGCCGGAGCTGGCGAACAGCCGCCCCATTCGCAGGCAGGCGTGCCCGAGGTCCGGATGGAGATCTCCGGTGGCCACCCGGGCGATCACCAGTGCGCGCAGCGGCCGGCTCGCGGCGATGGCCGCGAGGTCACGCTCCCCCAGCGCCTCCTCCTCGTCGAGCGCGCACCACGCGTCGACGACGTCGACCTCAGCGGTCACTGGTGTTGCCCGGAGCCGCTCGCTTCGCGGCCGGGGGCGGAGCCGCCGCGGGGGGAGGCGCGATCGCGGCCAGCTCGGCCTGCGCGCGCTTGGAGTGGCTCGGCACCGTGAGGAGAGGGACCAGCCGCGCGCGGGCGGTGTCGGTCTGGCCGAGGGCGCGGTAGCAGCGACCCCCCTCGAGCCGGGCGTCGAAGCCGACCGCAGAAGAGGGGGCGCGGTTGACCACGTCGTCGAAGCGCGAGACGGCGCCCGCGCAGCCATTTCCGTCGCGCACGCTGCGGGCGGCCCACAGCGCGGCGGCCACGTTGCCGCTCGCCGCTGCGTCGAAGTCGTCGCGCGCCTCGTCGAACCGCCGCGCGCTGTACGCCTGCTGACCGCGGGTGAACGCGTCGTCGGAGCTGGCCGCTTGCGTGGCCGCGGAGGCGCCGTTGGGGGGCGAACCGGGCATCGCCGCCCCCTTGTCCGCCGGCGCGTCGGCCGATCCACCGCCGAGGGCGTCGGAGAGGTCTGCCTGGCGCAGCTGCTTGCTCGGCGCTGCCGCCGAGCGCGACGCCACGGCCGTCTTGCGGTCGGCGTTGGGATCGTAGGGGCTGTCGTGCGCCTCGGGATCGGGGGAGGGGGCCGACTTCAGGCTCGGCTTGCCGTATCCGTTGGCGGCGTATCCCGACGCCGAGGAGCCGTTGCCGAGCCGTCCGACGAGCGACGAATCGTCCTTCGTTGCGCCGCGCAGCGCGTTCGACTCGTCGAGCGATCCGATCGATCCCGCCGTCGCCATGGGGACCGCTGGCATCGGCGCCGGCGTCGCCGCGGCCACCGGGGCGGCCGCTGCAGGCGTAGCGGCGGAAGCTGCCGGCGCGTTGTCCGCGGCTTGCCCCGCCGGCGACGGCTCCGGCGTCCCCAGCTCGCTCACCGCGACCGCCTTGCTCTCCATCCTCGAGCGATGCGTGCGGAAGAGCGCGAGGCTCGAGCCGATCATCAGCAGGAACACCGCCGCCATCGCCGTCTGCGGGCGCATCGCCCAGGCGCCGGCCCAGCTGACCGCGCCGCCCATCTTGCGCCGCAGCGGGATCACCGGGCGCGCATCGCGGGTCGCCGCGAGGATGCGGTCCTCGAGATCGTCCGGCGGGTCGACGTAGGGCATCCCCACCTCGTGCACCGCCTCGCGCGTCGACCGCAGACCGGCGAGCTTGGACCCGCACGACGGAGACGAGCTGCAGCTCTCCGCGTGCTTGGCCATGGCCGCACTGGTCACCTCGTCGAGCTCACCGTAGAGCTCGTCGAGGAGATGGTCGTCGAAGGTCTTGCAGTCCATGAGAGGGGGGAGGGCGGTCGCGTGTCTCGGTGTGGAGGTCTATTTTAGCGTGTGTACGAGAATCGGTTACTTCAAGGCGCGGGCGAACTCCTCGTACTCGGCGAGCGCGGCCTGGAGCCGCTCGAGGGCGTAGCGCATCCGGCTCTTCACCGTCGGCTCAGGAACCTTCACGATCTCGGCTATCTCCGCGAACGGAAGGTTGGAGATCTCGCGCAGGAGGAAGACCTCGCGCTGGTCGTCCGGCAGGAGATCGACGGCCCGGGCGATCCGGTCCTTCAGCTCGTTTCCTCCGGTGGCGCGCTCCGGCTCCTGCCCGGTCCCGGCGATCTCTTCCCCGAGCGGCCGGCCGGCTTCGCCGTCATCGGCTGAGCCATGCGCCGGGGCGTCGAGCGAGGCGTGCCGGCGGTGCTTCGCCTTGCGCAGCTCGTCGATGCACAGGTTGCGGGCGATGGCGTGCAGCCAGGTGGAGAACTTGGACGACCCGCGAAAATCCGCCGAGCGGTGCACCACCCGGACGAAGGCCTCCTGGGTGACGTCCTCGGCCAGCTGCGGGCTGCGCAAGGTGCGCAGGGTAAAATTGTACAGGCGCCCCTGGTGGCGGCGGACCAGCGCGGTGAAGGCGGATCGGTCCCCCTCCTGGAAGCGCTGCATGAGCGCCTCGTCGCTGATCTCGGGCGGCATGACCATCTTGCCGGTCACGCGCGGAGCGCCGGTGTGTGGTGACCGAGGGCGCGGTGAAACACGCCGAAACACGCCCGAGTCGCGCGGTTCCGCTTCGTCGTCAGCGCCGTCGGCGAGGCTGCCGCTCTGTCGTTCCCACGTCGGTGCGAGTGCCAGTCCCATGTTTCCTCCCCGCTAAGACGCGGCGCGAGGCGAAAGGATCTGGCGGAAATCCGTGCGCGGACCATGGCAGGAGGGGGAAGGTGGATGGTTGTACGGCGCTTTTCCCGTCCGTGACAACCGTCTCGAAGGGGAGGGGCGTGACGAACGGACCCGGCCTCCGTCGCGTGGGCAAACCTCAGGTGGCAGCTTCGTCGTCGTTGCGTGAGGCTCGCCCCGCCGCCTAGACTCCCGCGACATCGAGCAGGTGCGGCTCGCTCTCGTCGCGGAAGGAACCCGTCTCATGCGTCGTCGTGGTGCTCTCGTAGTGGCCGTTGCCCTGTCGCTCTCCATCGGCGGCACGGTCACGCTCTTTGGAACGCAGGCGGGAGCGCAAACGCACGCACGCACCCTCGGTGCCTCCCGTGGCGCCAAGTCGAAGGACGCCGGCGCGGACGCCAGCGGCGCCGCTGCCGCGGCCAGCCTCCTCCCCACCGCGTCCGACGCAGGCGCCCCCGGCACCTCCGGGGTCGGCGCGGCCAGCGGCACGGTGACGCTCGGCGACGCCGGCGCTCCGAAGGCGGGCACCACGGTCGCCTCCGCCGCCCCCATGGATGGCGCCACCTACGCCGTCCGCCTGCGCGACCTCGAAGGGCGCGTCGACGAGCTGAAGGACCAGATCCGCCGTAGCCACACCCGCCTGGCGCTCCTCTCGGACACCATCCTCTCGGGTGGCGCCGCCGGCTCGCGCGCCGAGGTGAACTTCGACGACGAGATGTCGAGCGCCTTCAAGCTGGTGAAGGCCGTCTTCGTCATCGACGGCACCGTCCAGTACAACAAGAGCGACGAGACGGGCGCCCTGGCCGATCAGAAGGACATCCCCATCTTCAGCGGGTCGATCCCCGCCGGCGACCACACCGTGCAGGTGCTGCTGAACTTCCAGGGGAACGGCTACGGCGTCTTCACCTACCTGAAGGGGTACAAGTTCGAGGTCAAGTCGAGCCACTCCTTCACCGCCGTCGAGGGCAAGACCCTCGCGCTGACCGCCACCGCGCTCGAGAAGGGGGGCGTCACCACGCCGCTCGAGCAGCGCCCGGCGGTCGAGTGGCACGAGAAGGTCGCCCCCATCGCGGGCTCCGCCGGTCCGGTGGGCGTGGGCGGTTCGGCCCCTGCGGCTCCCCCGGCGCGTCCGGCCACCGCAGCGCCGGCGGCAGGTGGCGGGAGCGTCAAATGAAACGACGCGCACCACGCGCGTCCGCCATCGTCGTCGCGAGCGCCGCTTTGATCCAGGGCTTCTCGCCGGCGCTCGCCTGGGCAGGCGCCAACGACGAGCTGAGCAACGCGCAGACCGAGGTCGCTGCCGTCGACCGTGAGGCGAGCACCGTCTCCGGCGCGGTCAAGCAAGCCGAGGCCGAGCGGCTCACCCCCGAGCAGCGCGTGGCCAACGGCGAGCTGCTGTACCGGAGCAAGGACTACAACCGCGCGAGCGTCGTCTTCAGCGAGATCCTCGAGGAGTTCCCGGACACCCCGAGCTACCCGGACGCCCTCTGGCTCCGCGCCGAGACGTACTATGCCTCGCACGAGTACCTGGCGGCGCGGCGCGACTACAAGCAGCTGGTCGACCGGGGGACGGAGGCGCGCTTCAACCCGTACTTCGCCCGCGCCCTGTCGCGCATGGTCGACGTCAGCCTGCGGGTCCAGGATCTGAAGGGGCTCGACGACGTCTTCGCTCGCCTCGGCCAGGTGCCGCCGGCGCAGGTCGACGCCGGCTTCAACTACGCCAAGGGCAAGGCCTACTTCGCCCGCAAGGACTACACAAACGCCAGCGCGGCGCTCCAGGCGGTCGGGCAGCAGACGGCGTACACCCACCAGGCGCGCTACTTCCAGGGGCTCGTCGCGATGAAGATCGCGCAGGAGAGCCAGCCGCGCGCGGTCGATCCCAACGCCAAGGGCTCGGCCAAGCAGGCCGTCGCGGTGAACTACAAGGCGGCGATCGACACCTTCCGCGCCGCCGCCGAGCTCCCGCCGGACACCGACGACCACAAGCACGTCATCGACCTGTCGTGGATGGCCATCGGCCGCCTCTTCTACGAGATGGAGCAGTACGGCCAGGCGGCCGACGCGTACTCGAAGGTCGGGCGCGAATCGCCCGAGTTCGACACGATGCTCTACGAGCTCGCCTGGGTGTACGTCCGCCTCGGCGACGTCGAGCGCTCCGAGCGGGCCCTCGAGGTGCTCTCCATCGCCGACCCCAACTCGCCGCTGGTGGGCGAGGGGACCTTGCTCCGTGCCGACCTTCTCCTGCGCGCAGGCGCCTTCGACAAGGCGCTCACGCTCTACCTGCAGGTGAAGCAGCAGTACGACCCGATGCGCGCGAAGGTCGAGTCGTTCCTCACCTCGACCACCGACGTCGCCGTCTACTACGACAAGCTCTCGCAGCAGCAGCTCGATCTGCTCGACCAGAACGACCAGCTGCCCCCGCTCACCATCCGCTGGGCGCGCGAGGGGGAAGACGGGCCGATGGCGTTCGCCGTCATCGACGACGTGAACCAGTGCAAGACGCTGATCAAGCAGTCCAACCTGCTGGTCACGCAGCTCACCATCCTCACCGAGTCGGCCAACCGCGTGCGCGCCTTCCCCGAGCTGCAAGCCGGTGAGGAGCGAGCGCTCGCGCTGCTCAATCGCGTCGCCCGTGCCCGCCTCGCGCTGGCCCGCGGTCTCGACGACGAGGAGCCGAACGAGGTGTCGGGCGACCTTGCCCAGGCGCGCGCCGTGCGCCGGCAGCTGATGGGATCCATCGGCACGCTGCCGACCAACTCCGGCGAGTTCGCCAAGCGCGAGCAGCAGGGGGTCGGGCAGTGGAACGAGCTGTCCCAGGAGCTGACCCGCCGCACCCAGGAGGTCGACCAGCTCAACGCGGTGGTCAACGGGCTGCGTCGCGTCCTCAAGGACAACTCGATCTCGGGCGTGACCCGCGATCCGGCCGCCATCGCCCGCTTCAACACCAGCCTCGACGAGGAGACGCGTTTCCTCAAGGGCTCGCAGGATCAGATCACCGAGCTGCGTCGCCAGATCGAGCTCGGTCGCGCGCAGATCGGCGTCGGCGACGCGCGCTACCAGGCGGACGCGCAGGCGCGCATGGCCTTCCGCGACGCGCTCGACCGCGAGGTCACGCTGGTGGTCGACGGCAAGGCGGGGCGTGACTCGCAGGTGTTCGCCGCGCAGGCCCAGCCGGTGCTCGCGCGCGCGCGCCAGGACGAAGACCACCTCATCGAGGCGTTCAATCAGCTCGAGGCCCGCGTCGCCGAGCGCATCGGTCAGCTCCGCGCCAAGATCGACGGCGAGCGGGACAAGCTGGTCGGCTACGAGGCGCAGCTCGGCACCCTCGATGGCGAGGCCCGCGATCTCGTCGGCCACGTGGCGGAGCGCAACTTCACCCTGGTGCGCGATCGTCTGCGCAACATGATCCTCCGCGCCGACGTCGGCGTGACCGAGCAAGCCTGGGAGGTGCGCGAGGAAGAGCAGTCGCGCGTCCGCCAGCTGCAGACCGAGCGCTCGCGCGAGGAGCAGCTGCTCGACGAGGAGCTCAAGGAAGTCATCGACGACTCGGGCGACACGTCCGGAGGCAGAGGAAAGTAGTCATGCGTACGCCCTCCAAAGTCGCGCCGAGATCCGTGCCGAAATCTGGTCCCGGAGTTGCGCGAAGGTACGCGAGCCGGATCCTCTTCGGAGCCGGCGTCGCCGTCGCGACCGCGGTCGTTTGCATGCCCGCCGCGGAGACCCAGGCCGACGCGAAGACCACGCGCCGTTCGCTCTCGGCCGACGCCGGCGCGCCCTCGAGCACCACCGGCAAGGCCGGCAAGGGGAAGGGGGGCAAGGACGCCGGCGCCTCGGCCACGACCGCGCTCTCCGCGTCGGCTTCGGCCGACGGCGGCGTGGCCGAGTCCTCCGATGGCGGCTCCGGCGTCTACACCCAGACGGCACCGCCTCCGACGCTCGCCCTCCCGCCGCGTCCGAGCTCGCCGCCGCCGCCGCCCCCCACCGCCGCGCAGCTGGCCGCGCTCTCGACGCTCGAGCAGCAGGCCGACGCCTACGCCAAGGGGGCGAAGGACTACCGTGACACCGTCACGGACATCATCAAGCTCCACTACCAGGAGAAGAAGCGGGAGATCCTCTCCAGCCTGGATCGCGACATCAAGGCGGAGAAGAAGGAGCTCACCGCCGCGCGCGAGACCGCCATCAAGCGGCTCGAGGAGTTCGTCGCCAAGTACAGCGGCCCCAACGCGCAGCCGGAGGCGACCCCCGACGCGATGTACCGCCTGGCGGCGCTCTACGAGGAGCGCGCCCGCTCGGAGGACACCACCGAGCCGCTCGAGACCGGCCTCAAGCCGGCCATCGCGCTGTACAAGCGCGTGGTCCACGAGTTCCCCGACTACACCGAGCGGGCGGGCATCTTCTACTTCCTCGGCCACGCCTACAACGACTCGGGGCGGACGGAAGAAGCGCAGCAGGTGTGGCGCTCGCTGGTCTGCCACAACAAGTTCCCCTATCCGACGGCTCCCGATCCGAAGAACCCGGACGGGGACACCATCGTCCCGCTGCCGCAGGATCACGACACGCAGTACTGGAACGGCTGGCGGGCGATGCACGCCGACTACAAGAAGGCCGGTCACGGTGCCGACGGCGAGTTCGTCGATCCGTACCCTCAAGACTGTGTTGCGGTCGCCCAGCCGAACCTGACGCCGGGGCAGGACCCCAAGTACGTGGCCGAGATCTGGTGGCAGATCGGCAACTGGGAGTTCGACCAGCTCGATCTCCGCGGCGGTGTCACGCCCGACGAGGTCGGCGCCGTGTGGGACTACGACCGCGCCGCCTCCGCCTACCAGCACTCGATGGTCTGGAAGAAGCCGCCGCTGTACGGCGTCTCTCTGTACAAATACAGCTGGACGCTCTTCAAGCAGCAGCGCTACGACGCCGCCACGCGGGAGTTCGTCGCTCTGCTCGTGTACACCGACCAGCAGCAGAAGGAGACGGGCGACCCGGGCGCCGACTTCCGCGGCGAGGCCTACACGTACATCGCCGGCTCGCTCACCAACCTGGACTTCGTCGGCCCCGGGCCGAACGATCCGTTCATCCAGCGGCCGGACATCCTCGACACCGAGCCGCGGCCGGACGTGGCGGAGAAGAAGCTCCACGTGGCCATCGACCGGGTGCGCGACCCGTCGCTCATCCCCCAGGACAGGCCCTGGACGATCGAGATCTACAAGGCGCTGGCCGAGGAGTTCCGCAGCCTCAACCAGTTCAACAACGCCATCGAGATCTACGACACCATCCTCAAGAAGTGGCCGATGGATCCGACGGCGCCGGAGGTGCAGAACAGCATCGCCGAGACCTACGACCAGATGAACATCACCAAGCGCTCCGACAGCCCGGAGCACGAGGAGATCGCCGGCAAGGCGCTCGCGGCGCGTACCGCGCTGGCGAACTACATCGGCAACAGCGCCTGGGTCGACGCCAACAAGGACAACCCGCAGGCCATCGAGGACGCGGAGAAGCTGGTGCGCGGCGGCCTCCGTCAGGCGGCGGTGCAGCACACCAACAACGGCAAGGCGGCGCTCGTCGAGGCGAGCAACTCCACCGATCCGAACCACCAGATCGAGACGCTGACCCGCGCCGAGTCCGAGTACAAGCTCGCGGCGCTCGACTGGGCCGGCTTCCTGAAGCAGGACGAGAACGCCCCCGACGCCTACGAGAGCCGCTACTGGCTGGCCGATGCGCGTCACCAGGGGGTGCGCATCGCCGTCGTCCTCCACAAGCTGAAGCCGCAGCAGTTCGGCGAGCCGACCTCGGAGGAGATCACGACCGCGAAGGCCTCGGCCATCGACGTGCGCGACTCCAACGAGGACGACAAGTACCTCGACAACTCGGCGCTCTTCGTCGTCGACGAGAGCGACATCGACCGTGATCTCGCCTACCAGCGCTTCGACGACTCCGCCGGATCGCAAGGCGTCGAGCGCCGCTCCGAGCTGAAGTTCACCGGGGACGGCGCCGACAAGAAGGTCGTCAAGGACGTCATCCCGCCGGTCGTGACCAACAGCATGCAGGCGCGCGACGAGTACATCCAGCGCGTGCCGGAGAAGCTCGACCCGGACCACAACGCGGTGGCCTACGAGTACTACGTGGGGGAGACCTACTTCCTCTACGGCGACTTCGTGAACGCCAAGGCGCGTTACCAGCCGATGTACGAGAAGCATTGCGGGAAGGACGAGTACGGCTACCGCGCCTGGGAGAAGCTCATCACCATGAGCAACGCCAGCCGCGACGTCGACACCTCGCGCAAGCTCGCCGAGGCGGAGAAGACGAAGTCCTGCGCGGTGAACGCCGAGCAGAAGGGGAGCGCCGGTCTCATCGTCAACCCGACCTTGCAGGAGGCGGCCTACGTCGACGCCCGCAAGAAGTTCGAGCAGGCGCGCAACTCTCCCCCCGGGCCGGAGCGCGACAAGCTGTGGCGCGAGGCGGGCGGTCTCTACGAGGCGGCTCTGTCGGCGGCACCGGCCCGCGACGAGGCGCCGGAAGCGGCGATGAACGCGGCCTACGCGTACAAGCAGCTCGGCGACTTCAACAAGGCCATCGAGCTGTACAACAAGTTCATCACCGAATACGGCAGCGACGCCCGCCTCGCGGGGCTGCAGAACGGTGACGCCAAGGCGAAGGTCGCGCCCAATCCGAAGAAGTACGCGGAGCGGCTCCAGTACCTGAACGACGCCTACGACGCGCTGGGGACGACCTACTACTCGTTCTTCAACTACCAGCGCGCCGCCGAGACCTACGAGAAGGTCGCCGGCAACCAGCGCTTCAGCGAGGACAAGCGCAAGACGGCGGCCAAGAACGCCATCGTCATCTACGCGGCCATGGGTCAGCGCGACAAGGCGCAGGCGGCCGACCGCCTGATCAACCAGCTGCACCCGACGCCGGACGAGAAGCTGGCGGCCGACTACCAGCTGGCCGACTACGACTACAAGCAGTGGGACCCGCACGCCGGTGACTCCGGGGCGAACCGCCAGTCGCGCATCGCCGCGCTCGACGCGCTCACCCATTTCTACACGCAGAACCGGCACAACACCGCCGCCGGCAAGTACACCACCGAGGCTGCGTACCAGATCGGCAAGATGAAGAAGCAGGGCGGCGATGCCGACTACCGCTCCTGGTACAAGACGACGATCCTGGCCTGGGAAGACTTCAAGGCGCACGCCAAGGTGGACGCCAAGGGGAAGAACGAGGCGACCTTGCCGCCGTTCGTCGACTACGCCGCCGAGTGCGAATACGCGCTCGTCGACGAGGACATCCACGCCAAGTGGGACACCGCGCCGGATCGCAAGACGTACAGCGGTGCGATCGACGAGATCCTCGGCAAGTTCGACGACAAGGGGCAGCGCAAGACCAAGGGGCGCTACATCGCCGACACCGAGGCCGCGGACAAGTACGACCTGGCGCTCGATCACATCGTCAAGACGTACGCGTCGGTCGAGTGGGTCCCGACGGCGATGGCTCGCCAGGGCTCGATCTACGACGGCCTGCGCACCGGTCTGTACAACACCGTCCCGCCGCAGCTGAAGTACTTCACCCCGGCCCAGGACAAGGCGCTCAAGGCGCTGGAGAACAGCGGTCGCGACGCCCTCGCGGAGAAGGCGGACGATCTGCGCGGCAAGGCACGAGAAGGCTGGCGTTCGAAGAAGGACAGCGAGCTCGCGGGGAGCGATCAGGCGATGGTCCGTCGCTACGCCAGCGCGGTGGCCCTCGCCCGCAAGTACAACGTGCGCAACGACGCCGTGCAGCACGCGATCGAGAAGCTTGCGTACTACACGGACATCATCGGAGAAGCGAAGATGCGCGAGTACGTGACGGCGACGCCGGACCCGATCGACGGATCGAAGAAGCTCGAGTACCGGGACGGCATGTACGTGCAGTCGCGGCCGGGGCTCACCTCGACCCCGGCGGCCAATGGCGGCGCGTCCTTCGCTCCGGTGGCGCCGTGAGGGCGCTCGGCAGCGGCCTTCTCGGGGTGGGCTTTCTCGGAGGCGTGGGCGCGGCGTTGCTCGTCGTCGCCTGCGGTGGCAGCGCGACCAAGGGGCCGGAGACTCCGCAGGCCGGCGACGACGGCGGCGCGCCGGCACAGGGGAGCGGCAGCCGGGGCAACGGCGGCTCGTCGGTCCCCGACATGCACGCCGACGTGAGCGACGCAGCCAAGGCGTCGTACGCGCGCGGCTGGCAAGCGTGGGCCGCTGGCGATCTCGCCGGCGCAGCCACCGCGTTCCAGGAAGCGGCGTCGCAGGATCCGAAGTCGGGCGCGCCGGACTACTCGCTCGGCGTCGTCAAGGAGCGCCTGGGCGACGCGTCGGGCGCGCAGCAGGCGTACCGTTCGGCCTTCACCGCCAAGCCGGACTACGACGTGGCCATCGCGGCCTACGCCGAGTCGCTGGCGGCGCAAGGGCACGCCGGCGAGGCGGACACCTTCCTCACCGACAAGCACGCCAAGTACCCCAAGTCCCCGCGCATCACCTCGGCGCTGGCGGACGTGAAGTCGATCGAGAAGGACAGCGGCAGCGCGCAGCAGCTGGCGCAGAACTCGCTCCGCCTCGACCCGAACTTCACCCCGGCCATGGTGGTCATCGCCCGCGACAACTACCGCACGCGCCGCATGGAGCTCGCGCGCTACGCCTTGCAGGCGATCCTCGACGGCTTCGGGGACGCGAGCCCCGCGCGCGACAAGGACAACGCCGAGGCGCACCTGCTCCGCGGTCTCATCGAGCGCGAGAGCGGGCAGCGGGCGCGAGCGCTCGATGACTTCTCCGCGGCTTACGCTAAGCGGCCGGACCTGGTCGAGGCGGCCATCCAGCTGGGCGTCATGCGCCTCGAAGCCGGTAACTCCACCGATGCTCTGCCCGTCCTCGAGAGCGCCACGCGCTACGCCCCGCGGAGCGCGCTCGCTCACCTGAACCTCGGCGATTGCTACCGCCTGGCAGCGCGCCCGGCCGACGCCAAGCGCGAGTTCGCCAGCGCGCTCTCGCTCGACTCGAGCCTGGCCGCGGTGCACTACGATCTCGGCCTCCTCTACCTGTTCTCCCCCAGCATCCCGGGCACCACGCCGGATGACCAGGTGGCGACGGCGATCAAGGAGCTCGACACCTACCGCACCATGCGAAGTGGCAAGACCAGCGCCACCGACGACGCCGACGACCTGTACAACCGGGCCAAGGCCAAGCAGGCGGAGATGAAGCAGGGGGCGGCGGCGGCAGCGGGTGCTAAGACTCCTGCAGCAGGCGCAGCGCCCGCGACGAGCGCCGGGGCCAAGCCGGGCGCGGCAGCGGCTCCCGCACCGGCGACACCGGCGGGCGGTGCACCGGCGAAGCCTGGAGGTGGCAAGTGAGCTATCGAATGAACGTCTCGAAGATGGCTCTGTCCTCCGGCGCCGGCGTCCTCGCGGCGCTGGCCCTCCTGGTCACGAGCGGCTCGGCCGCGGCCCAGGACAAGCCGCAGCGGGGGGTCATCACACTGAGCGAGGTCACCATCGTCGGCCGCGTGCAGAAGCCGATCGCCTCGGTCGACGTCAGCAAGATCCAGCCGAAGCTCACGCTCGCCGAGCTGCGCCAGCCGTTCCTCGATCGCATCGAGGAAGCGACGCACAGCGATCCGTTCTGAGCACGCTTCGTGCGGTGGCACGAAGCGCGCTCGAACTTCACCCCTGTGGGAGCTTCGCTCCCCTCAAGACCAGAGGTCTTGAGCCTCCCCACGGTCGCCTTCGGCGAATCGTGCTTCGCACGAGGTAAGACTGGTGATGTCCGCGCTCGAATGGGCCGCTCTTGTGATCGTAGCTGGATGCATCGGCGCGAGCGCGCACCGGCTCTGGTCGGTGTCGCAGGTGTTCGGCGTCGATCTGCAGGTCGTGGCCAAGCTGCTCAAGACCGGAGCGCCACCGGTGGACGTCGCCGCGGCTCTGCGCGCGGAAGGCGCGGTCTTCGATGCGGAGCTCGTCGAGGCGGCGGACGGGACGCGGCATGAGCACCCCCTCGGCGCGGTCAACGAGGTGCTCCTCGAGGTGGACGACCGCCTCCAGCGCTGGGCCCGGGTGCCCCGCGTCGCCGTGAGCGTCTCGTCGAGCAGCGGCTTCTTGCTGGCGTCGCTGGCGATGCGCCGGGGGCTCGCCGAGACCGATCTCCTTGCCCCCGATCTGCGCGAGGCGTTCCTCTTCCACGCCCTGCGCGACGCCATCGGGGCCGCCGCGCTCGGTCTCTTCGGCGCCGTCGCCTGCGTCGCCTTGCACGCTCGCGCCCGCACCATCCGCCGCGCCCGCAGCGCTGGAGCCACCGCCATCATCTCCGAGCTCGCGGGCTAGCGCGCCATGCACCGCGTCCTGAAAGGTCGCACCTTCGCGGCCTCGTGATCGTCCGCGTGCACGCGGTGCTTCCCGCCAGAAATTCGCTCGTGTAGCCTCGTCGATGGCGGCAAGCTCCTCTCGCGGGAACTTTGGTCGCTTCCCTGTTGTCGGAGCCTTCGGAGCACCAGCACCTCATGACGATGCAGCCAGGCCAAGCGCCGAACCCGCAGCGCCCCGGACAGATGACCGCCGTCATGCGCGCGATGGCGCAGGCGACCGGCCCGAAGGTGCTGCGCATCGGCGTCGTCCAGGGTGGGCGCGTGCTCGAGGAGCGCATCATCAAGCAGCGCACCACGGTCACCGTCGGCCAGAGCGAGAAGGCGATGTTCGTCGTCCCGTCGCAGCTGGTGCCCCCGCAGTTCAAGCTCTTCGAGCTGATCGCCGGCGAGTACTACCTGAACTTCGTCGACGGAATGAGCGGCCGCGTCGCCCTCGCCAGCGGCATCACGGACATCGCCGCGCTCAAGGGGCAGGCGAAGAAGGTCGCCGGCAACGTCTACCAGGTGAAGCTCACCGACGAGGCACGCGGCAAGGTCGTCCTCGGCGATCTCACCTTCCTCTTCCAGTTCGTCGCGCCGCCGCCGGTGCAGCCGAAGCCGCAGCTTCCGCTCGCGGTCAAGGGCGGGCTCGCCAGCCAGATCGACTGGACCCTGACGATCATCGCCGCCTTCAGCTTCCTCCTCCACTTCGGGGTCATCGGCGCGATGTACAGCGACTGGATGGATCCGGTCGTCGACGACAGCATCTCCGTCCAGGCGCTCGCCGACCTGCAGAAGAACGTCCCTCCGCCGGAGGTCGAGCAGAAGCCGGACGACACCGCGACCCCGACGCCCACCGCCTCGGCGACCACCGCGGCGCCGACCAAGGCGCCGTCGAACAGCTCGAGCCAGTCGAGCGCCAAGGCCGGGCAGGTGAGCGACGCCAAGGCCGCGGCGCTCTCCGCCCAGGCCGACAAGATGGAAGTGCAGCTCCTCGCGGCCTTCGGCGGCGGTTCGGCCGTGCAGGGCGCGCTCAATCGCAGCGACATCCCGCCGGTCGATCTCAGCGGCGCGGCCGCCTCGAACACCGGTGTCAGCTCCACGGGCGGTGGTCTCAACCTCGGTTCCGGCGGCGCGCCGGTGGCGGCGGGCAAGAACGGCGGCGGCCTCGCGGGCATCAGCGCAGGCAACGGTGCGAGCGCGCAAGCAGGCGCCGGCGCCGGTCGTGACGTGGGCGGCCCCAAGGGGGATGTCTCTGTCGGTACCAGCAGCGCGTCGGTGCCGGTCAGCGGCGCGGACAGCGTGATCGCCCGCCTCCGTCCCGGCTTCCGCGCCTGCTACCAGACCGGGCTGCAGTCCGACCCGACCATGTCCGGCAAGGTCACCTTCAGCGTGAAGGTCGGCCCGAACGGCGAGGTCTCCTCCGCCGACGTGTCGAGCAACTCCGGTCTGTCGGACGGCGTCGCCAACTGCATCGCGCGCAAGCTGCGCAACGCCCAGTTCGACGCTCCCGGCGGCGGCGGCTCGACACTCCAGGTGCCGGTCAGCTTCGTCCAGCAGGGCAAGTGAGCGGGCGGGGCGCCGTGGCAGGGCCCAGACACGATCCGACACACGAGCCGTAACAAGGCAAATTCCCCTGGCTCGGCCAGGGATCCGTCTTTGACTTCACTGGATCGTGCGGGTACGTTCAGGGGATGCGAGCTTGGTTTTCTCGGCCGGCGGCCCTGGTGGCGCCTGCCCTTGTCGCGGTGCTGGTCGGCGTCGCCGTGAAGGCGGGCGCCCAGACCGCTGGCGGAGGGGCCGGCGTCAGCGTCGGCGCTGGCGGGACCGGCGCGAACGTCAACGGTCAGGTCGGTTTCACCCGCCAGGCCACGCTCTCCCCGCAGGAGGAGCTCGCGCAGTCCGACGGGATCATCGGCCGCCTGCAGAACGGCGCGAGCACGGTCTCCAAGCAGCTCGGCGAGGCGCGCGGCGCCCGCGACGTCGTCAAGGTCCTGTGCCTCAACGACAAGCTCTCGCAGATGGACGTGGCGCTCCGCTCGGCGCAGGACCGCAAGCAGTCGCTCGCGGCCGCCGCACAGGGGAACAACGTCGAGCTGGCAAACCACGAGTTCACGATCCTCACGGTGCTCAAGACGCGCGCCGATCAGCTGCAGGCCGAGGCCAACCAGTGCATCGGGGAGGAAGCGGCCTTCGTCGGCACCACCCAGACGAACACGATCATCGACCCGGATATCCCCCGCGTCGACGAGACGCCGTACCCCACGACCGACCCCACCTTCGTGAGCGGTCCGCCGCTGCCGACCAGCGCTGAAAAGTAACACTCGCGCGCGAGAGTGAGCCGCGCGAGCGTGCGAGCTGGGGCATCCGGGAGAGCCGGACGCAGCGACCGTGAGCGGGCTGTTTCGGTATGTTCCGGAAGCACGAATCGTGTCGCTGTCGTGCGTTTTCCTTCCGCGCACGCTCCCGGGAACGAGTAAGAAAGGCACCGGCTTGGTGGGCCGCGGTTCGGGTCGCCTCGCCATCCCTGCCCCGGCAGCGGGACGGAGACGCGATGAACCGGACCATGACCAAAGGTACAAAAATCCAGCGTCGTTCCTCAGCTTTCGCGACCGCCTCGGCGCTCGCGGCCGGTGTCACGCTGGTCCTGGCGGCTCCCTCGGCTCACGCCCAGGTGTGGCTCGCGGATCGCGCTGCGTCCGAAGGGGCGGGCCTGCGGGTCGGTGACTTCGAGCTGCACCCGGGCATCGGCGGCGAGGCCGGCTACGACTCCAACTGGTTCCTGCGTTCGAGCAAGACCGGCGCGCAGTACGCCAACGGTGGCCCCGCAGCCCCGGTGCGCGACGCCGGAGAACTCCGCATCACCCCGTCGTTCTCGATCAGCACCCTCGGGTCCCAGCGCACCGCCGGGGAGGCCGCGCCGCCGCCGGTGATCATGCGCGCCGACCTGAGCGCCACCTACCGCGCGTTCGTCGGCAGCCAGGAGATCCGCGATCAGTCTAGCAACGTCTCGGCTAACGGCACCGTCCGCGTGACCGTCGCGCCGCAGCGCCCTTGGAGCTTCTCGGTCTTCGGCAGCGAGGTCCGCACAATCCAGCCGAACTCCGTCGCCAATGCCGCCAACCCGGACGTCGCCTACAACAGCGATACGCTCGGCGTGGGCGCCGAGCTCGTGTC
>JAMFST010000957.1 GCA_026225435.1 Labilithrix luteola | reverse complement strand
TGATCAGCCACCGCTCCACGAGGGTGTGGCCGCTGCCGTCCTGGTATTCGTCACGGGTCGCCTTGCCGACGGTGGTGGTGCTGTCCGAGGTCTGATCGATCCCGTTCACGCTGGTCCACTGGTCCATCAGGTCGGTGGCGTTGGCGTCGTTCACCGTGCTGTCGCTGGTCCCCTGCCAGATGGTGACGCGGGGGAGGCTGCCTGTGTACTTGGGATCCCCGGCGAGCGCGTAGCTCCCCCAGGTGGCCGCCGACTCGCTCTTCGAGCCCTGCTGGCAACCGCTCGAGTCGGTCACGCTGTGCGCGCAGCCGTAGGGGATACCAGCCATGATCGCGCCGGCGGCGAACACGTCGGGGTAGGTCGCGAGCATCACCGCGGTCATCGCCGCGCCGGCCGACAGACCGGTGATGTACACCTTCGACGAGTCGATCGAGTACGTGCTCTTGGCGTAGTCGACCATCTGCGCCAGGGACTCCGCCTCCCCTGCTCCGCGCGTGGTGTCGCTGTCGGTGTACCAGTCGAAGCACTGCTCGAAGTTGTTGCCCGAGGGCTGCTCTCCGTAGACGACGTAGAAGCCCTCCTGATCGGCGAGCTGGTTCCACCCGGCGTCCTGGTAGTCGGCCGCGGTCTGGGTGCAGCCGTGGAGCGCGAGGACCACCGGCGCCGAGGCGGACACGTTGGCCGGCGCGTAGATGTACATATTGAGCTTGCCGGGGTTCGAGCCGAAGCTCGACACCTGGGTGAGCTTCGGCGACGCCGACAGCTGCGCGGCTCCGGCTTGCTCGCTACCGTCGGGCCCCGTGCTGCAAGCGGCGGCCAGGAGGAGCAGCGTGGTGACCGACGAGACGGTCGCGAAAGCGTGAACCGTGCGAGGAGCGAAACGAGCCATGCGCAGCCGCATAGTCGGCGTTCTCTGCTGCGGGCAACCGGCTTCGGTCGACGCAGCGTGTCAGTTGGCGCCGCTGCGGACGACGCTTTCGCCCGATTTGCTACGGACATCATGCGTCTGGCTCCGCCACCAAGATCGTCCAGCGGGCGACGCCGTCGCGCAGTTCCGGATACGTCGCCCACCCGAGAGGTCGGTCTCTGGTCAGAACTTCGAGCGCGCGACCGTCACCGAGTTGATCGTGACCGGCGTGTTCGGCGTCGAGTGCTGCGGGCCGCCCACGTCCACCATGGCGATGCCGTGCTCGACGTCGAGCGGCTTGCACTCGCCGAAGATGGTGTACTTGCCGTCGAGGAAGGCGGCCGCGTCGTCGGTGATGAAGAACTGCGCGCCGTTGGTGTTGGGGCCGCGGTTGGCCATGCAGAGCAGGCCCGGGCGATCGTGCTTCGCGCCGCTCCAGATCTCGTCCGGGATGACGTAGCCGGGCTCGCCGGTGCCGTTGCCCAGCGGATCGCCGCCCTGGATCATGAAGCCCTTGATGACGCGGTGGAAGATGGTGCCGTTGTAGGCCGGGCGGGTGACCCAGGTGCCGGTCTTGGGGTCCTTCCACGGGCGGGTGCCTCGCGCGAGGCCGACGAAGTTGGCGACCGTGGTGGGCGCCTTGTCGTCGTACATCTTGCAGGTCATCTTCCCCTTGCTGGTGTCGATGGTGGCGACCAGATCGCCCGAGCCGGTGATCCCCTTGGTCGCGTCGGCGAGGGAGAACTTGCCCCCCTTGGGGTCGGCGCCGGTGGTGCCGGGGGCCGAGCTGGTGTCGGCGCCGGGAGCGGCGGTCGTGGCGGGTGCGGTCGCGGTGGCCGTCATCGCCGGAGCGGTGGCCGTCGTGGCGGCCGTCGCGCTCGCGTTGCCCATCGCGGTGGCGCTGGCGGAGGTCGCCGCGTTGTCCGACGTGGCCGACTCCGGAGGCGTGTCCCCCTTGCAGGCGACGGTGGCGGTGAGCGAGCCGACGACGGCAAGAGCGGCGAGGCGTCCAAGGCAGCTGGTCGAAGAGGTCATGGGAGCGCTTCTTACTTGCTTGCGGGCTCGGTCACCAGCACCAGCTTCTGCCCCGGCGTCACCCCGTGGCGACG
>JAMFST010000956.1 GCA_026225435.1 Labilithrix luteola | reverse complement strand
GTCGCCGAGCGCAAGAGCACCATGCCCGTCCTGTCCAACGTGCTTCTCGCGGTGGATGGCCCCACGTCGCTGCGAATTGCCGCCACGGACCTGTACCTCGCGCTGTTCGGCAAGGTCACCGCGGAGATCGGCAAGGGGGGCTCGGTCGCCGTCTCGGCGAAGGACCTCTTCGAGCGCGTGAAGATGATGCCCGACGGTCCGATCCACATCGCGACCCAGGACAACGCCACCACCACGCTCAAGGCCGCCGGCAGCGCCCGCCGCTACACCCTGCGCGGCATGCCGGGGGACGACTTCCCGCCGCTCCCCGCTCCGGCGGAAGGCGCGCCCAGCCTGGCCCTCGAGGTCGAGGTGCTCCAGGAGCTCATCGCCAAGACCCATTTCTCCATTTCTACGGACGAGACGCGCGCCCATCTGAACAGCGCGCTCTTCGAGTGGGACGGGGACCTGGTCCGCATGGTCACGACGGACGGGCACCGCCTGTCGAAGATGGAAGTGCGCGTCGCCGGTCGTCAGGCGTCGGCCACCATGCTCATCCCGCTCAAGGCGATCCAGGAGCTGCGTCGCCTCTGCGACGAGGCGGTCGCCGAGCACAAGGAGTCCAAGGAGGCGAAGGATACGCGCCCCCAGATCCAGATCACCCAGAGCGGCTCGAGCGCATTCTTCACCATCGTCGGAGCCAGCGGAGCAGGAGCCGGCACCACGTTCAGCGTGAAGCTGGTGGACGCGCAGTTCCCGCCCTACGCCCAGGTCATCCCGCAGAGCTCGGACAAGGTCGTCCGCGCCCCGCGTGCCCAGCTGGCCGACGCCCTGCGCGCCGTGTCAATCGCTGCCAGCGAGCGCACCGGCGGCGTCAAGGTGGCGCTCGGCGCCTCCACCATGCGCATCTCCAGCGAGTCGCCCGAGAGCGGTGACGGCTTCGACGAGATCGCCGTCGACTACAGCGGCCCGCCCATCACCATCGGCTTCAACGCCAAGTACTTCCTCGACGTGCTCGCCGCGCTGAACGACGACGAGGTCCTCCTCGGCCTGTCCGGCGAGCTCGATCCGGCGGTCGTCCGCCCGGGCACGGCAGCCGAAGACGCGGCGACCAAGTCGTTCCTCGCCGTTGTCATGCCGATGCGCATTTGAGCGACGTTCCCGTTCTTCGGGAGCTCGCCGTCCGGGAGCTGCAGGTTCGCAGCTTCCGCAACATCGCTCGCGCGGACCTCGTGTTCGGCGAGCGTTTCAATGTCCTGTCGGGGGACAACGGGCAGGGCAAGACCAACCTGCTCGAGGCGCTGTACACCGTGGCCACCTCGCGCAGCTTCCGGGCGACGCGCCCCGGCGAGCTGGTGCAGCACGACGGCGAGGTGGCGAGCGTGCGCGCCTCGGTGGAGGAGTCCGGCGATCTGCGCGAGCAGCAGGTCGGCCTGCGCGCCGGCGCTCGCCAGGTGAAGATCGACGGCAAGCGCCCGAGCACGCTGGCCGACTACGCCGTGCGGACGCCGGCGGTGATCTTCCACCCGGGCGAGGTCTCGCTCTCGATGGGCGCGGGGAGCGAGCGGCGCCGGCTGCTGGACCGGCTGTCGCTCTACCTCGACCCGTCGTCGATGGCGGAGCTCGAGTCGTACGGGCGGGCGCTTCGGTCGCGGCAGAAGACGCTGGAGACGCGCGGCACCTCGGCGCCGGAGCTGGGCGAATGGGAAGCGCTCGCTGTCCGTCACGGGCTCGCGGTCATGCGCGCGCGAGCCCGAGCTGCCGAGCCGCTTGGACGGATGGCGACGCTCGCCTTCGCCCGCATCGGCGCGCCGGACCTCACGCTGGACATCCGCTACGCGCCGGGGGCGCCGGTCGACGAGGACACGTACCTGGCCGCGCTGGCGGCGCGCCGTGAGTCGGACCGTCACCGCGGCAGCGCCCACGTCGGTCCGCATCGGGACGATCTCTCGCTGTTGCTCGACGGCCGCCCGGTGCGCGGCGTCGCGTCGCAGGGGCAACACCGCGCCATCGTCCTGTCGTTGAAGTCCGCCGAGGTGCAGGTGGTCGGAGAATCACGCGGTGTACATCCGCTTCTCCTCCTCGACGACGTCTCCAGCGAGCTCGATCCGGCGCGCACCGAGGCGCTCTTCTCGTTCCTGCGCGATCAGGCCGGACAGATCTTCCTGACCACCACGCGCAAGGAGCTGATCGCGACCGGATCGACGGCTTCGCGGGTCGACTTTCGCGTCCAGAACGGGACGCTCGAGCGCACCTCCTGATCGTGGACGAAATTAGGCGACGAGACGCGCTGTAAGTGTCTGAAACTTGGTGAATTCTCCCGGCCCGTCGGCTTGCTCGCGAGGCCCAAAAAGGCTAGCATTCTGCCCACAGTTTCGCGGCCCTCCCCTTCGTCGTAGTGGCCGCGTCGCCAGCCGCGCCCAGACCCCGTTTAAGCCCGCCGTCGTTGACGGCATCCACGGCTGAAACGGTCCATCCCTGGCCAGTCCGAGGCAAGAGCACATTGAGCAATACGCCGACCCCCGACGCTTCATCTGCTTCCCCCTCCGCCGTCGTGCCCGATCCCGGCGCCTACGGTAGCGACAACATCACCGTCCTCGAGGGGCTCGAGGCCGTTCGCAAGCGCCCCGGCATGTACATCGGCGACGTGCACGATGGTTCCGGCCTCCACCACCTCGTGTGGGAAGCGGTCGACAACGCCGTCGACGAGCACATGGGGGGCCACTGCTCGAAGATGGACGTCACCATCCACTTCGACGGCTCGGTCTCGGTCGAGGACAACGGGCGCGGTATCCCCACGGGGAAGCACATCGAGCAGTCGAAGAAGCTCGGTCGCGAGGTCAGCGCGGCGGAGGTCGTCATGACGATCCTCCACGCCGGCGGCAAGTTCGATCACAGCAGCTACAAGGTCTCCGCCGGCCTCCACGGCGTCGGCGTCTCCGCGGTCAACGCCGTCAGCGAGTGGTTCAAGACGGAGATCCGCCGCGACGGCAAGGTCTGGTTCATGGAGTTCCGCAAGGGGGTGCCGGTCGCCTCCCTCACGGTCGTCGGCGACACCGATCGCACCGGCACGAAGCAGTCGTTCAAGCCGGACGTCGAGATCTTCACCACCATCGACTTCAGCTACGACATCCTCGCCAGCCGCCTGCGCGAGCTCTCGTTCCTCAACGCCGGCTTCGTCATCACCCTGACCGACGAGCGCGAAGGCGCGGGCAGCGCCACCGGCGAGCCCCGTCGCGAGGTGTTCGAGTACAAGGGCGGTATCCGCGAGTTCGTCGAGCTGCTCAACAAGGCGAAGGAGCCGGTCCACGACAAGGTCGTGCACATCAACGCCGAGCAGACGGCGGAGAGCGGCAACCCGATCGTCGTCGAGGTCGCGCTGCAGTGGAACAGCAGCTACTCCGAGCAGATCTTCGCCTACACGAACAACATCCACAACAAGGATGGCGGCACCCACCTCACCGGGTTCAAGGCGGCGCTCACCCGCGTCTTCAACTCGTACGGCCAGTCGCAGAACCTCTTCAAGGAGGTGAAGAGCGGCCTCTCCGGTGAAGACATCCGCGAAGGTCTCACCGCCGTCATCAGCGTGAAGATCCCCGACCCGAGCTTCGACTCGCAGACCAAGAGCAAGCTGGTCTCGAGTGAGGTCAAGGGTGTGGTCGAGGCGATCCTCGTCGACAAGCTCGGCCAGTTCTTCGAGGAGAACCCGCAGACCGCCCGCCGCATCATGGAGAAGGCGGTCCTGGCAGCGAAGGCGCGCGACGCAGCTCGCAAGGCGCGCGAGGTCGTCCGCAAGGGGACGATGGATTACACCTCGCTGTCGGGCAAGCTGGCCGACTGCCAGTCCAAGGACCCGACGATGACCGAGCTGTACATCGTCGAGGGGGACAGCGCCGGCGGCTCGGCGAAGCAGGGGCGTGACCGCAAGTTCCAGGCGATCCTCCCGCTCAAGGGGAAGATCCTCAACGTCGAGCGCGCGCGCCTCGACAAGATGCTCTCGTCAGCCGAGATCGGCACGCTGATCACCGCGCTCGGCTGCGGTATCGGCTCGCCCGAGGCGGGCGGCACCTTCGACATCGAGAAGCTGCGCTACCACCAGATCGTGCTGATGACGGACGCCGATGTCGACGGCAGCCACATCCGCACTCTCCTGCTCACCTTCTTCTACCGGCAGATGCCGGAGCTGATCGAGAAGGGCTACCTGTACATCGCGCAGCCGCCGCTCTTCCGCGTCCACAAGGGGAAGAAGGGGCTGTACATGAAGGACCAGCCGGCGCTCGATCGCTTCTTCCTCGAGCAGGGCGTAGAAGGGATCAGCATCCGCGCCGCCAAGGGGCCGACCGTCCTCGGCGAGCCGCTGCTCCGCCTGGCCGAGCGCCTGCGCATGTTCCGCCGCGCGCTCGCCAAGCTGGAACGGCGCGCCGATCCGCGCATGGTCGCGGCCTTCCTCCGCAGCACCGGCTTCGCCAAGAACGACCTGCGCGAGCGGAAGAAGGTCGAAGGCGCCATCGCCCCGTTCAAGGCGGCGCTCGAGGCGAAGTATCCGGACATCTTCCCGCTGCAGATCAACGTGGAGTGGGAGACCGAGCACGGCACCGCCGTCGTCGAGGTCATCCCGCGCCCGGGCGCGCACGCCACGCGTACCCGCATCGACTGGGACCTTCTCGACTCGGCCGAGTACGAGGAGCTGCACTCCATCGACCTCGACGTCCGCTCGCTCGGCGCGGCGCCCTACTTCGCGGCGCCGCTGGGCAAGGCGTCGAAAGCTGCTGACGCCGACGAGGACTCGAAGGAGAAGGAGATCCCCGACGTCGACGCGCTGTGGGACTACCTCGATCAGCGCGGTCGC
>JAMFST010000114.1 GCA_026225435.1 Labilithrix luteola | reverse complement strand
GACGACGACGGCGACCCTGGGCACGGCCGCTGAATGGTCGATCCTGGTGAGCCTGCCGGCTGGCCTCGCGACTCCCCTGATGACCATCCAGGAGGCCCTGTGGCCGAACGGTGCCGCCACGCCTGCCGACGACCCCTCGCCGCCTCCTCCCGGACACGTCCACAGCTGACGCCAGCGTCGTCTCCGGTGCCGGCGCGTCCTCAGCGCGCGCCGGCGTCCGGCGGCGGCTCCTTCCCCGTATAGCTCTCTCCGGAGACCTCGCCGCTGCCCGCGTTGTTCGAGGCAGCCGGCGAGGGGTGACGGGCTCCACGATCGTGGGTGGCGTCGGGGAACGTACAGGCGACGATCCCGCCAGAGAGAGCAACGGCCAGGACGGCAAGGAAGGGCGAGAGACGGATCATCAGATCCTCTTCTCGTAGCAGCGGCGGCGTGGAATGCGGCGATGATGTCGGCTCATGCGCGCCGAACACCACCTGCCGGAGGAGCTCGTCGTCGCCTTCCTCACGGGGCGCGCCGCGGACGACGAGCGCGCGCGGGTCGAGCAGCACATCGACGAGTGCGCCACGTGCCGGGAGCTGGTCTCCGCTCTCGCAGCGACCTCGTCCGCTGCATCGTCCTCGCCGCTGCCGTCGCCGGAGAGCGAGCACGGACCGATCTCCGATGGCGTAGTCCCCAGCGAAACGCCGTCGCTCCTCCCGGGGGATCGAGTCGACGATCGCTTCGTGTTGATCGAGCACGCCGGCAAGGGCGGCATGGGGCACGTGTACCGCGCGCGCGACGAGGCGAGCGGCGCGGTCGTCGCGCTCAAGACGATGCGGCTGGCGGAGGCCGACGGCGAGCTCGCCCGCCGCTTCGAGCGAGAAGCGCGCGTGCTCGAGGAGCTGAACGATCCGGCGGTGGTGCGCTACGTGGCGCGCGGAACGATGGCCGACGGGCAGGCCTACCTGGTGATGGACTGGGTGGAGGGGGAGAGCCTGGCGTTGCGCCTGCGTCGCGGGCCGCTGGACGTACCGGCGACCTTGCACCTGGTGCGCCGCATCGCCGGTGGCCTCGCGGCGGCGCACGCCCGCGGGATCGTCCATCGCGACGTGAAGCCGGCCAACGTGCTCCTCCCCGACGGCGACGTGGAGCGCGCGGTGCTCATCGACTTCGGCATCGCCCGGACGCAGCGACCGGGGACGGCAGCGACGCGGCGCGGAGCCTTCCTCGGGACGCCCGGCTACATGGCGCCGGAGCAGACGCGCGGCGGGGGCGCGCTCGACGCACGCGCCGACATCTTCAGCCTCGGGTGCCTGGCGTACGAGTGCCTCACCGGCGCGGTGCCCTTCGCCGGCAGTGACTTCCTCGAGTCGCTGGCGAAGCTGCTGCTCGAGACGCCGCGCCCGGCGAGCGAGAAGGCTCCCGGAGTCCCGCCCGCGCTCGACGCGCTGCTCGCGCGCATGCTGGCCAAGGAGCCCGACGAGCGACCCGCGGACGGCGCCGCGCTGGCGGCGGAGCTGGCGCAGCTCTCGTCCAGTCCCGCGGCCATCACCGCGCCACCCCCTGCGCGGACGACGTCCCGTGCGCCGCTGGGCGGTCGGTCACGTCGCGCGGCCGCGCGGACGGCGCTCACGGCGGCGGCGGCGCTGGCGATCGTGGCGCTCGCCGGTGGAGGCGCCGTGGCCTGGTGGCGGCACGCGCATCCCCACCTCGCAGCGACCGGCGTCGCGGACGGCGGGCGCGACGCAAGCGATGACGGCGCCACCGGCAAGACCGTGGTCCTCGTCCTCGGCATCGAGAACCGCACCATGAACGTCGAGATGGACGGGACCGCCGACGCCATCTTCGCGACCGGCCTCTCGTCGGCCACCACCGTCGAGACCTTCACCGGTCCCGACGTCCGCGGCCGCCTGGCCGCGGTGGCTCCGGGCGGAACGCACATCGACGAGGAGAGCGCGCGCGCCCTGGCCGTGAAGGAGCATCGCCGGGTCGTCGTCGTCCGCGGCTCGGTGGCGAGCCGCGAAGGGGGCTACGACCTCACGCTCGAGGCGCGCAACCCGACGACCAACGCTCTCCTCTTGCAGTCGTCCGACCGCCCCGACGACCCCGCCGGTCTCGTGCGCACGCTGACCGAGCGCGCCTGCCAGCTGCGCCACGACCTGGGCGACCCCGAGACCGCCTGCACCCCCTCGATGTCCACGTCGCTCGAGGCCGATCACGAGGTCATGCTCGGCGGCGCTCTCGGCGATTCCGGTCAGTACGACGACGCGCTCGCGCACTACCGCCACGCGCTCTCGATCGATCCGTCCTTCACCCGCGCGCGCCTCTACCTGGCCATGGAGCTGAAGAACATCGGCCGGCGCGCCGACGCGCTGACCGAGTACGAGGCGGTCCTCGCACGGCCCGCGGGTCTGAGCCCGCGCGCGCTCGTCCTCGCGCAGGGGGACGCCGACGAGCTCCGCGGAGACTTCGCGGCGGCGGTGGCGTTGCTCAAGGAGCAGATGCTCCACTACCCGGGCGACGCCGCGCTGGTGACGAGGCTGACCAACTCGTACGCCGGTCTCGCCCGCTGGGACGACGCCCTCACCGTCGCCCGGCGCGCTGTGGAGGACCACCCGCGGGCGGTCGTGCTCCAGGCGAACGTCCTCTACTACGAGCTCGGCGGCGGAGACCTGCAGGGGGTCGTGCGCGACAGCCAGAAGATCATCGACACCGCGCACGTCTTGCCGATGGCCACGTACTTCTTCCGCGGGCTCGCCCTGGCGCTCCTCGGCGACGACCCGGGCGCGCGGGCCGCGATCGAGGGGCTGAAGAAGCAGGCGCGACTCCCCGGCGCCATGCTGGAGGCCGACCTCGACGCCGCGCGCGGCGAGGGGGCGCGGGGCATCGCCGCGCTCGAGACGGCGCTCGCCGCCAAGGTCGAGGACGACGGGCCCGAGGAGACGGCAGCCGCCTGGGCCACCCTCGCGGCGCTGGAGCTGGACGCCGGCGACAGGCCCGGCGCGCTCACCGCAGCCGGGCGCGCCGGCGACAGCAAGACCGACCACACGCTGTGGACGATCGCCAAGGTGTACGTGGCGAGCGGACGCCTCGCCGAGGCCACCGCCATCGCCGAGCGCCTGGCCGCGATGCCCGCCCCCCTCTCGCGCATGGTGGGCCTGTGCGTGCAGGCGCGGATCGCCGCGTCCCGACACGACGCGCGCACCCGGCTGGCGAAGGCGCGCGCGGCCGTGACCTTGCACGAGGATCACGTGTCACGCTTCGAGCTGGCGCAGGCCCTCCTGGCCGCGAAACAACCGGAGGAGGCGCGCCCCCTGCTGGAGACGAACCGCGCGCGCCCGTGGGAGGGGAGCATCCCCTTCGACGACGCCGTCAGCGCGCTGCGCGATCAGCCGCCGGTCGAGGAAGCGCTCGCTCGGTCGCTCCAGCGGAGGCCGCGGTAGCCGTCAGCCGACGGGTACCTGCGGCTCGTGCGAGCGAGCGGTCAAGCTCGCCCGCGTCGATTTGCGTCGCTGGCTGCGATCAGAGCCCGCAGCGGATGGTGATCGTCTGGGTCGGAGCGTCGCACGAGTCGGTCGTCCCCAGGCCGCCCCAGCTCCCGCACGTCGGTCGAACGACGTACGACGAATCGCAGTCGCAGACGTCGGAGCTGGTGACCTCCATGCCGCAGCATTGGTCGACGACCCAGGTGTTTCCACCGCACGTCACCGAGGTGTACGACGAGCTGTCGGCGAGTGCCCGGCAGATGGTGTCTGCGTCCGTGCCGCTGCAGCCCTTCCCGCTCGTGTCGTTCGACCCGCTCAGCGAGAAGGACGTGAACGGCGTGGTGATCGCCTGGAGCTTCTGCTGGAAGGTGGTGAAGTCCGTCTCCTGCTGCGCGGTCGGCCCTTGTTCGTAGTGGTAGGTCTCGCTGAACACGAGGCTGTTCGTGCACACGCCAGCCGCGCAGGTCGGCTCTCCAGCACCGCACACGTTTCCGCAGGCACCGCAGTTGTTCGGGTCGCTCAGGGTGCTCGTCTCGCACCCGTTGGCAATCATGCCGTCGCAATCGCCGCGCCCCGCGGTGCAGGCCTCGATGGCGCACTGCTTCGAGCGACACACGTTGACCGCGTTGGCCGCGTTGCACACCGTGGTGCAGGTGCCGCAGTGCGACGGGTCGTTGGTCTCGTCGACGCAGGCGCTGCCGCAGGCCGTGAGGTTCCCGCCGCAGGTCGCCGAGCACGAGCCGTTCTGACAAGATTCGCCCCCGGGGCACGCCGTGCCGGTGATCCCGCCGCTCGTTCCGCAGCCGGCGGTCGCGCCGCAGTGGCTCTCGCTCGTCTTGGGGTCGATGCAGGTGCCGCCGCAGTTCACCTGCGAGCCGGCGCACGCCACCGCGCACGTGCCGGCGCCGCCCGTACCGGCGGTGCAGACGGTGCCGCTCGGGCAGACACCGGCGGTGCTGTTGGCCGCTCCGCCACCGCACGTCGCGTTCACCCCGCAGTGGGCGCTGTCCGAGGTCGGGTCGATGCAGATGCCGTTGCAGTCGACCAGCCCCGCCTCGCACGTGAGCTGGCAGCTGCTGGCGCTGCAGATGGTGCCGGAGATCTTGGTGCAGTCGGTGCCGATGGCTGTGCCCGTGCAGGCGCCGCTCGCGCCGCAGAAGGCGTTGTCGGTCTGGGGATCGACGCACTTTCCGCCGCAGTCGATCTGCCCCACCGGACAGTTGGGGACGCAGGCCCCCTTGCTGCACAATTGACCATTTGGACAGGTGGTGCCGGGGCTGTCGGGCACGCCGCCGGTCGTCTTCCCGTCGGCGACGCACGAGCCGACCGCGCCGCAGAAGTTGGGATCGATCTGCGGGTCGATGCAGGTCCCGCCGCACTCGATCTGCCCGGCGACGCAGGAGACCGCGCACGTGCCCTTGCCCAGGGCGTTCTTGGTGCACACCTGGCCGGTGGCGCAGGAGACGCCCGCGCTGTTCGCCGTGTCGTTGGTGGTGCTGACGCAGTCGCCGAGGGCGCCGCAGTTCTCGCGATCGCTCGTCGGGTCGATGCAGGTGCCGCCGCAGTTCACCTGCCCGGAGGCGCAGGTGATGGCGCAGGTACCGGTGCCCATGGCCCCGGTGGTGCACACCTGACCGCTGGCGCACACGGTTCCCGGGCTGCCAGCGTCGGCGCCGCAGCCGGCCGTCGCGCCGCAGAAGTCGCCGTTGGACGTCGGATCGACGCACCGGCCGTTGCACTGCACCAGGCCGACCTGGCACGAGGTCGCGCACGAGCCGTTGCTGCAAAGCTGCCCGGCCGGACAGACCAGGCCACAGCCACCGCAGTTGTTCGGATCGGCCGACTCGTCGACGCAGACGGTGAGAGCGCCGCCGAGGAGACCTCCTCCATCACCGGCGTCCACGCTCGTGCCGGCGTCGCCCGGCTGCGTGCAGAGGTCGAGGCCGGCCGCGCACGTTCCGCCGCACTTGAAGTCGGAGCACACCAGACCGGTGGCGCAGGTCGCGCCGCAGACGCCGCAGTTGGCCGGGTCAATCGCCAGGTTCACGCAGCTGTTGCCGCACTGGGTCGCCCCGCCGTTGCAGGCGACCGCGCACGCGCCCGCGCTGCACACCGTACCGGGCGCGCAGTCGTTCCCGCAGGCGCCACAGTTGTCCCCGTTGCTCGTCAGGTCGACGCACGTGTCGCCACACGTCGTCTGCCCGCTGGCGCAGATGGGCGGGCCCGCATCGGCCGCGTCCTTTCCCGCATCGCTCGGAGGGGCAAGGGCGTCCGCCGCCTGCCCATCGACGACCGTGGCGTCGGCCGACGCATCCATCGCGGGAGAGATACCCGTGCTCGTGTCGTCGCCGCCGCAGCCAGCGAAGGCGCCACCGGCGATGGCCAGCACGGTGACGAGGAATCCGAAGCGCAAACCTTTAATCGTAGTTTTCATGGTTTGTGCTCGTTCCTCACTTGACCCACAGAGTTGCATTGCCGGTGGCAACCACGTCGCCGTGGTCCGGGTCGTCGGTGTCGAGATAGCCAGCACCGAGGGGGAGGTCGCCCGCCATTCCCAGGCCGTCCACGGAGTCGTTCGAGGTGCAGTCGCCCGGGGCGTTCTCGTTCCCCGTCCACCCGAAGCGGGTGGCGATGTTGCCGAGCTGGATGTTGAGCCCGTACGCGTGGCAGTACGGCTGCAGCGCGAAGCTCGGGTTCGTGTCGGTCGACACCGCGTCGGGCCAGGGGATCACGTAGTCCGTCATCCCGATGAACATCGCGACCGCCGACGAGTAGACGCCGTTCGGGGAGTAGGTGAACGGATACCCGTCGAGGATGCCGCGAACCTGGGTGACGCCCACGGTGGAGAACGACGAGTAGACCGCGTCGACCCCCGTCCCGAGCGTCAGGTCCGTCGCGTTGAGCGTCATCCCCGGGGTGGTCCAGTAAGGGGCGCCGTAGGTGAGCGTCTCGTCGCCGGTGAGCTTCATCACCAGCGTCCAGCCGGCGCCGTAGCCGTCGCCGTGGTCGGTCATGTCGCAGTAGACGCTCTGGGTCACGCCGCCCGCGAAGATGGTGTAGACGCCGTCGGCCGATCCCGGGCTCGCCGCGAGGATGGCGGCGCAGCTCGACTGGTTGCACGTGCCAGCCCCGCACGCCGTCCCGCCGGTGCACACGTTGCCGCAGCCTCCGCAGTTGTTCGCGTCGCTGGTGATGTCCACCTCGCAGCCGTTGGCCGCGACGCTGTCGCAGTTGGCAAAGCCGGTGCTGCAGGTGCCGACGCCGCACGTGGCGCTGGAGCAGGTGTCGGTCGACACGTTGGGGAGCGAGCAGACCCTGCCGCAGGCGCCGCAGTTGCTCGGATCTCCGCTGGTGTTGACCTCGCAGCCGTCCGCCTCCGTGCCGTTGCAGTTGCCGTAGCCGGCCTTGCAGACGCCGACCGCGCACTTGCCGGCGACGCAGTCGTCGGAGACCGCGTTGGCGTGCAGCGTGCAGGCGCTGCAGCTCCCGCAGTGGCTCGGGTCGACCTGCTCGTTCACGCACTCGTTGGTGCAGACGCTGAGGCCCGTGCCGCACGAGGCGCTGCAGGAGGTCACGCCGGCCGCGGTGGTGCACACGGTGCCGTTCGGGCAGACACCGGCGGTCCCCTGGCCGCCCCCGCACGCCGCGTTCACGCCGCAGTGCTGGCTGTCGGTGGTCGGGTCGACGCAGACGCCGTTGCAGTTCACGAAGCCGGTGGCGCAGGTGGTGGCGCAGGTGCCGGCGTTGCACACCTGGTTGCCGGTGCAGATCCCCGTCGTGCCCGTCTTCGGCGCGCAGGCGGCATCGACGCCGCAGTACTTCGGGTTGGTGTTCGGGTCGACGCAGGTGCCGTTGCAGACGACCTCACCCACCGCGCACGTCACCGAGCAGCTCCCCTTGCCGTCGCAGACGGTGCCGGGGTGGGCGGTGCAGTTGATACCGGCGCTGTCGTTGGCGTCGCCCTGCGTGGTCACGCAGGTCCCCTTGGCGCCGCAGAAGGCGTTGCTGGTCAGCGGGTCGACGCAGATGCCGTTGCACTCGACCTCACCGGTCGGGCACGACACCGCGCAGCTCGCGGTCCCCTTGGTGACCGTGCACACGGTGCCCGGCGTCAGGGTGCAGTTGAGGCCAGCGTTCGCCGCCGCGCAGTCCGCCGTCGCCCCGCAGTGAGCCAGGCTCGTGGTCGGGTCGATGCAGGTGTCGCCGCACTTCACCTGGCTCGGCTGGCAGCTGATGGCGCAGGCGCCGGCGCTGCAGACCTCACCGGTCGGGCAGATGCTGCCGGCGCTGTCGGTGTTGTCCCCGGTGGTGGTGGTGCAGCTCCCCTTGGCGCCGCAGAACTCCGGGTTGGTGAGCGGGTCGATGCAGCTGCCGTTGCACTGCACCTCGTTGGCGAGGCAGGTCGTCTGGCAGGTGCCGTCGGTGCACACCTGGCCGCTCGGGCAGACGGTGCCGCTGCTCCCCGCGTCGGCGCCGCAGCCGGCGGTGGCGCCGCAGTGCTGGCCGCTGGTCTTCGGATCGACGCAGCTCTGGTTGCAGTCGACGAGCCCCGGCTGGCAGGTCGCCGCGCAGGTCCCTTCGCTGCACACCTGCCCGGAGGCGCAGGCGATGCCGCAGCCGCCGCAGTTCTGCCGGTCGGTGAGCATGTCGATGCAGATGCTGACGCCGCCGTCGGCGCCCGCGTCGCTCGACGTCCCCGCCGGTGCGCACTGGGTGAGCCCCGCCCCGCAGCTGACACCGCAGGTGCCCGCGGAGCAGACCTCGCCGCCCGGGCAGACCGTGCCGCACGTTCCGCAGTTCTTCGCGTCGGTGAGCGTGTTCACGCAGCTCGCGTTGCAGGCGGTGGTACCGGCGCCGCAGAAGCTGGCGCAGGACTCGAGGTCGCAGACCATCCCGACGCCGCACGCGTTGCCGCAGGCGCCGCAGTTGCGCCCCTGGTTCAGGTCGACACACTGCCCGTTACAGGCCGTTCCGGTGGTGCAGACGATCCCGGCGTCACCGGCGTCGCCCCCATCCGCGGGCGCTGCATCCGCCGCGCTCCCGTCCGGGATGCCCCCCTCGGGGACCGTCGCGTCCAGATCTCCGGCGTCGGCCCGGAGCTGCACGAAGGTCGAATCGTCGCCTCCGCAGCCGAACAGCGACAGGGCGCTGATCGCAGCGAAGGCGAAGGTACAGGCAGCTCGGAGGGCGCGCGGATTGGCAGGTAAGCTCATTGCAGAACTCCAAAGCGTACGGTCGTGCTTGGGATCGGGACAAGTTTCCACTGAGCCGTCCCCCTGTTTCAGGGGAGATGAGCCCACTCCGGAGCACTCCCTGTGTGCAGGGCTTCACCGCACAGAACGCCGTTTCGCGTCATGCCATGGTCTTCCTCCCGGCCTTCCACTAGAAAGGCGGCTGATATGGCTTCCAAAAGCGCGACCTACAGCGAAACGGGCAAGGTTCGGCGAGTCATCGTCGTCGGCGGCGGGCTCGGCGGGTTGATGACCGTCATCAAGCTCTGCGAAGCCGGCGTGCCGGTGGACCTCTTCTCCCTGGTGCCCGTGAAGCGGTCGCACTCGGTGTGCGCGCAGGGCGGCATCAACGCCAGCGTCAACACCAAGGGGGAGGGCGACTCGCCCCAGGTTCACCTGGAAGAGACCGTGTACGGCGGTGACTTCCTCGCCAACCAGCCCCCGGTCAAGGGCATGGCCGACGCGGCTCCGGGCATCGTCTACATGCTCGACCGCATGGGCGTGCCGTTCAACCGCACGCCGGAGGGGCTCCTCGACTTCCGCCGCTTCGGCGGCACGCTCTTCCACCGCACCGCCTTCGCCGGCGCCACCACCGGCCAGCAGCTGCTCTACGCGCTCGACGAGCAGGTCCGTCGCTTCGAGACCATCGAGGTCGAGGACGACAAGGGCGTCGCCATCCACGGCGAGAAGATGGTCCGCAAGTTCGAGTTCTGGGACTTCCTCTCGGTCGTGCAGGAAGACAACGGCACCGTGCGCGGCATCGTCGCCCAGGACGTGAAGTCGATGGCCATCAAGGCCTTCCCCGGCGACGCGGTCTGTCTCGCCACCGGCGGCCCGGGCATCGTCTTCGGCCGCTCGACCAACTCGGTCATCAACACCGGCACCGCCGCCAGCGCCGTCTACCAGCAGGGCGCCTGCTACGCGAACGGCGAGTTCATCCAGGTTCACCCGACGGCCATCCCCGGCGCCGACAAGCTCCGCCTCATCTCGGAGAGCGCGCGCGGCGAAGGCGGTCGCGTCTGGGTCCCCAAGGACATCAAGGAGCGCCGCCGCGGCAAGGACGTCCCCGAGAAGGACCGCGAGTACTTCCTCGAGGACAAGTACCCGGGCTACGGCAACCTGGTCCCGCGTGACATCGCCAGCCGCGAGCTGTTCCTCAAGTGCTTCCACGAGGGGAAGGGTGTCTTCAACGCCAAGAGCCAGAAGAACGAGAACGAGGTCTACCTCGATCTGACGCACCTCCCGCAGGAAGCGCTGCGCAAGAAGCTCGCGGGCATCCTCGAGATCTACGAGAAGTTCGTCGGCGAGGATCCGTACACCAACCCGATGCGCGTCTTCCCCGCCGTGCACTACTCGATGGGCGGGCTGTGGGTCGACTTCGAGCGGGCGGAGAACGGCTCGCTCGTCATGGGGCACCCGCGCAACAGCGCCACCAACCTCGAGGGGCTCTACGCCACCGGCGAGTGCGAGTACCAGTACCACGGGGCCAATCGCCTCGGCGCCAACAGCCTCCTGTCGTGCATCTGGGGCGGCATGATCACGGGCCCGGCGATCGCGACCTACCGGAAGAACCTCGGCAAGAGCAGCTACGACCTGTCGAGCAACGTCTTCGACTCGGCCGAGAAGCGCGAGCGCGCCAAGTACGAGAAGATCCTGAAGATGGACGGGAAGGAGAACCCGTACCGGATCCACGAGGAGCTCGGGAAGATGATGCTCCTCGACGTGACCATCGAGCGCCACAACGACAAGCTCGACAAGGTCATCTCCAGCATCGACGAGCTGACCGAGCGGGCGAAGAACGTCGGCGTCACCGACACGGCCGCGCGCTCCAACCAGGGGGCGCAGTTCGTCCGGCACCTCGACAACATGCTGGTCCTGGCTCGCGTCATCGCCCAGGGCGCCCGCAACCGCGACGAGTCACGCGGCGCGCACTTCAAGCCGGCGTTCAAGGATCGCAACGACGAGGAGTTCCTCCGCACGACCCTCGCGCTGCACAAGGAAGACGGCGGGCGCCCGAGCATCAACTACGTCCGCTCGCTCGACTACTCGATCAACGGCAAACCGGTGCACGCGACCGACCAGGTGGACATCAGCCTGGTGAAGCCGCGTGCCCGCAAGTACGAGACGGCCGGCGCGGCGAGCGCCACGGCCAAGGGCGATGCCAAGCCCGCTGCCGAGACGGCCAAGCCCGCCGCCGCTGCTTCCACCTGAAGCCCGAGAGAACAGCCATGAGTGATCGCAAGGTTCGCTTCAAGATCAAACGTCAGGACGCGCCCGGGACCGAGGCTCGCTGGGACGAGTTCCTCCTCGACTGGGAGCCGCAGATGAACGTCATCAGCTCGCTGATGGCCATCCAGCGCAACCCCGTCACCACCGACAACCGCACCGTCGCGCCGGTGGTCTGGGAGTCGGTCTGTCTCGAGGAGGTGTGCGGCTCGTGCACCATGATCGTCAACGGCAAGGTGCGCCAGGCGTGCACCGCGCTGATCGACCAGATCGCGCCGAACGGCGAGACGATCACCCTCGAGCCGATGACCAAGTTCCCGCTGGTGCGCGACCTGATCGTCGACCGCCAGAAGATGTTCGACAACCTGAAGAAGGTGAAGGCCTGGATCCAGCTCGACGGCACCCACGAGCTCGGAGCCGCGCCGCGCCAGTCGCAGGAGAACCAGGAGGAGGCCTACCCGCTCTCTCGCTGCATGACCTGCGGCTGCTGCCTCGAGGCCTGCCCCCAGGTGAACTCGCACTCGGACTTCATCGGTCCGGCGGCGATCAACCAGGTGCGCCTCTTCAACATGCACCCGAGCGGGAAGATGCACGCCGCCGAGCGCCTCGAGACCCTCATGGGCCCGGGCGGCATCGCCGACTGCGGCAAGGCGCAGAACTGCGTCGAGGTCTGCCCGAAGGAGATCCCGCTGGTCGATTCGATCGCGGTGGTGAGCCGCGCGACGACCAAGCACATGCTGTTCGGCTGGCTGCTCAAGTGACGTTCCGCGCAGATCGGTCCGCGGCCCGTTGACTTAGAGCGCGCTCGAAGTCGTAGCGTCTCTTCATGCGCTACAAATTGCTGGGCAGGACCGGTCTGTACGTCTCCGAGCTGTGCTTGGGGGCGATGACGTTCGGCGGTGGTCAAGGGATGTGGCGGGCCATCGGCGCGCTGGGGAACGAGGAGGTCAACAGCCTCCTCGGGACCGCGCTCGACGGCGGCGTGAACTTCATCGACACCGCCGACGTGTACTCGGAGGGCGAGTCGGAGAAGCTCGTGGGGCTCGCGCTCAAGGCGCTCGCTCGTCCGCGCGAGCAGGTGGTGGTGGCGACCAAGGTGCGCGGGCGCGTCGGCCCCGGGGTGAACCAGGTGGGCCTGTCGCGGGCGCACATCCTCGCGAGCATCGACGGGAGCCTGCAGCGGCTCGGGCTCGACCACGTCGATCTGTACCAGATCCATGGCTTCGATCCGGTGACGCCGATCGAGGAGACGGTGCGCGCGCTCGACGACGTGGTTCGCTCGGGCAAGGCGCGGTACGTCGGCTTCAGCAACCTGCCGGCGTGGGTCGCCTCGAAGGCGATCACCTTCGCCCGGGAGAACGGGCTCGCTCGCTTCCAGAGCGCGCAGGTCTACTACTCGATCGCCGGGCGCGACATCGAGCGCGAGATCGCGCCGATGTGCCTCGCCGAGGAGGTCGCCGTGCTCCCGTGGAGCCCGCTCGCCGGCGGTCTGCTCTCCGGCAAGTTCGACCCGGACAAGAAGGGGCCGGCCGATTCGCGCCGCAGCAACTTCGACTTCCCGCCGGTGCACATGGAGCGGCTGCCGCGCGTGCTCGCGGCGTTGCGTCAGGTCGCCGAGCAGACCGGTTCGTCGGTGGCGCGCGCCGCTCTCGCCTGGCAGCTCACCAAGCCGTTCGTCACCAGCATCATCATCGGCGCGAAGAAGAAGGAGCAGCTGGTCGACAACCTGGCGGCGACCGAGCTCGCGCTCACGAGCGAGCAGGTGAAGCTCCTCGACGAGGCGAGCGCGCTGCCGCCCGAGTACCCGGGGTGGATGGTCGACTTCCAGAACGTGCGCGACCCGCGCGGAAGCGGCAAGATGCCGACGGAGGCGGAGATCCGCGCCGCCTTGACCAAGACTACCTGACCGAGACGACGTGACCGAACGCACCCTGAGCATCCGCGAGGCCGCCGCCGAGACCGGGGTGACCGCCCACACGCTCCGCTACTACGAGCGCATCGGGCTGGCCCTCCCGGTCGCGCGGGCGAAGAGCGGGCACCGTCGCTACGGCGAGCCGGAGCTGCGCTGGATCGTCTTCCTCCGTCGCCTGCACGCCACCGGGATGCCCATTCGCAAGATGCTCGCCTACGCCCGCCTGGCCCGCAAAGGGCCGGCGGGCGCGGACGGCCGGCGCGCGCTGCTCGAGGAGCACCGGCGCGAGATCAAGGAGAGGCTCGGGCAGCTCACCTCGACCCTCGAGGTCATCGAGCAGAAGCTCGCGCTGTACGATCAGCTGCCCGCTCCGCCGGCCGAGCACGCTCCGCGGGAACGGTGATACCTTCGCGCGCGGGTGAAGAATGGCCGCGCGCATCTGGCCGATGAGACGGTCGCCGGTTTCCTCGACGGCCACCTCGGAGCCATCGAGCGGGCGCAGCTCGAGGAGCACATCGACGCCTGCTCGCGCTGCCGCGAGCTGATCTCCGCGCTCGCCGGCACGCCGGCAGCGGACCTCGACCACGCGCCACCCAGCGACGACGAGCCGGACGGCGCGGAGCCACGGCTGGCGGTCGGTCAGGTGGTGGCGGAGCGCTTCGTCGTCGAGCGGCACGCCGGGAGCGGCGG
>JAMFST010000955.1 GCA_026225435.1 Labilithrix luteola | reverse complement strand
GGGCGGCATTGGGCTCGGCTTGCGCGGGCGCATCGGGGCCGCGGTCGAAGAAACCGTCAGCGAGCGGCGCGACGTAACCTGGCATCTCACCAGCCAGGTCACGCTCCACAGCAAGAGCGCCGGCTCGACCACCTTGTCGCTGGAGGACTTCGGCATCGCCGTCGGCGGCATGCCCGACGCGAGCGATCTCGGTCGCGCCGCCATCGTCCGCGCCGTCGGCGACGTGATGAACAACCCGTGGGAGGACGCGCGCATCGAGTCGGTGAAGTCGACCATGAGCGTCGCCTACGACCGCGAGATGTGGCACCTGCGCGGCGTCGAGACCTCCGACGACACGGTCGACGCCGGGAGCCACGTGAAGCTCACCGCGCACCTGGTCCCCTTCACCGGCCCCGCCACCACGCGCACCATCGACGTCGCCATCCCCGAGTCGCTCGCGGGCAAGGACGTCGAGCTCGAGGTGCTCCCCGGTTACGAGGTCCCGCGCGACGTCGCCTCGCCGGAGAGCCTGCCCGAGCTGCTCGCCAACGAGGTGCGCCAGACCCTGCCGCCGCGTTCGCTGGTGGTGCAGATCAAGCTCGACGAGCAGGGCGTCGCCTTCCGCGGCCACGTCGCCGAGGCGCTCCCCAGCTTCGCCTACGACACGCTGCGCCCCTCGCACAGCGACGTCTCCCCCGAGCCGCTCAACAGCTACGTCCGCACCGTGACCTCGATGGATCGCTACGTGGAAGGGCGCGACAAGATCCGCATCAAGGTGCGGCAGCGGATGCGATGAGCGCCGTCGCCGTCGTCGACGCGGAGGAGAGCGATCTCCCGGGCATCCTCGCCATCTACAACCAGGTCATCGCGACCACGACGGCGGTGTACTCCAACGTGCCGTCGACGCTGGAAGATCGCAGCGCCTGGATGCGCGCGCGGCGGGAGAAGGGCTTCCCCGTCCTGGTGGTGCGCGACGCTGCGGGCGTCTCCGGCTTTGCCAGCTACGGCGACTTTCGCACCTGGCCGGGGTACCGGCACACCGTCGAGCACTCGGTCCACGTCCGCGAGGACACGCGCGGCCAGGGGCTCGGCCCGGCGCTGGTGGCGGCGCTCGTCGAGCGCGCCCGGACCCAGGGCATGCACGTCATGGTCGGCGGGATCGACGCCGCCAACGAGGCCTCGATCCGCATGCACGAGAAGCTCGGCTTCGAGCGCGCCGCGGTGCTGCGCCAGGTGGGGCGGAAGTTTGAACGGTGGCTGGATCTCCTCTTCGTCCAAAAGGTGCTCGAATCCCCTTAGTTGAGGCATGCTGTGAACCCCGGGTCACTCCGGGCTGGTTAAGCGTTGATTCACCTTGCGACCCCAGGAGAAGGCGATCATCGTTACCCCCGTGATGAGGATGTCGGATAGCGGCCGACCTACGGCGCCGTGAGCGTGGACGCGGGCGAGCGCGCCAGCGCACACGTCAGCATCCTCGGCATCCAGCCCGGGGACGTCCTCGCCGACAAGTACGAGGTCGAGCGGGTGCTCGGCAGCGGCGGCATGGGAGTCGTCGTCGCTGCGCGTCACATCCACCTCGACGAGCGCGTCGCCATCAAGTTCCTCCGCCCCGAGGCGCTGAGCAACTACGAGGCGGTCGCGCGCTTCAACCAGGAAGCGCGCGTCGCGGTGAAGATCAAGAGCGAGCACGTGGCTCGCGTCATCGACGTCGGCCAGCTGGCCAACGGCGCGCCCTACCTGGTGATGGAGTACCTCGAGGGGATCGATCTGTCGCAGTGGCTGCGCGACTACGGCCCGCTCGAGGTGTCGCAGGCGGTCGAGTTCATCATCCACGCCTGCGAAGCGCTCGCCGAGGCGCACGCCGCCGGCATCGTCCACCGCGATCTCAAGCCGGCGAACCTCTTCGCCGTGCGCGACGCCGACGGGCTGCTTTCGGTGAAGGTGCTCGACTTCGGCATCTCCAAGCTGAGCGCGATGGGCTCGATGTCCGCGCCGTCGATGACCAACACCCACGCCATCCTCGGCTCGCCCCAGTACATGTCGCCCGAGCAGCTGCAGTCGTCCAAGACGGTCGACTCGCGCACGGACATCTGGTCGCTCGGGATCATCCTCTACGAGCTGCTCGCCGGCTACGCCCCGTTCAACGCCGAGACCATGCCGGAGCTGGTGCTCGCCATCGTGCGCGATCCGCTCTTCACGGTGAACCAGGCGCGTCCCGGGCTCCCTCTGGGCGTCGATCGCGCGGTCAGCCGGGCGCTCGAGAAGGACCGCGCGGTGCGCTACCAGACGGTGGCCGATCTGGCCGTCGCGCTGCAGGAGTTCGCGCCGCCGGCCGCGCATCCGATCGTCGAGCGCTGCGTGCGCATCGTGGAGACCTCGGGCACGCGGGTCGGCCGGACCTCGATGCTGAGCATCCCGCCGCTGAGCGCGCCGCCGGTCCCGTACGATCCGTCGAACGACCTCACCGAGCGCAACGCGATGGTCGGGACGATCTCCAACTGGGGGCAGACCGACACCGCGCAGCGCGCGCAACGTCGCCGGCGGCGCACGCGGCGGGCGATGATCCTCGCGGCGCTCGGCGGGAGCATGCTCACCGGCCTCGGCGCTTTCGGCTGGCAGTACCGCGAGCGGCGCATCGAGGCGGAGGAGCTCGAGGCCCGCTCGGCCGCCCAGGCGAGCGCACTCGCCCAGGCGCAACACGCCCGGCCACCCGCCACCGTCGTTCCGGCGGTCGCGAGCAACGGCAGCACGGGCACCAGCACGGGGCTCGGCTCCGATGCCGCCCTGCCGACCGTCGAGCTGGACGACATCGACGCGGGCTCCAACCTGCTGGTCGTACCGATTCCCCCTCCGGCGACCAGCGCCAGCACCGGCGGCAAGAAGGTCGCACCTTCTCCGACGGTGAAGCACCATCCGGGCGGCGGGACGCCCGGAAAAGAGGCGACGCCGCCGGCCGCCAACTGCACGCCGCCGTACGTGATCGATGGCGATGGTCACAAGCAGTACAAACCCGAGTGCATCTGAAGCATGATGGGTGCAGAGCTTGCATCGCGGATGCCGGCTCCCTTGCCCCTTCGGAGACTCGCTTGATGTCTGCTGCCCGCCACGCACGCGTGGCTCGCCTGGCGTTCGCCGGCGCGCTCCCTCTTGTTTGCGCCCTCGCGGTGATCGGCCCATCGCGCCCTGCCCTGGCCGAGAAGGTCGACAAGGCGGAGAAGGCGGTCTGCCTCGACGCGATGTCCAAGGGGCAGACGCTGCGTGACGCACACCGGCTGCTCGAGGCGCGCGACCGCTTCCGCATGTGCTCCCGCCAGGTGTGCCCCACGCTGGTGCAGAACGACTGCGGCGGCTGGCTCGCCGAGGTCGAACGCGCGGTGCCCACCGTCGTGGTGACCGCGCGCAGCTCCGCCGGCGGCGATCTGTTCGCCGTGAAGGTGTCGATGGACGCGACGCCGCTCGTCGGCTCGCTCGACGGGCAGGCGATCCCCCTCAACCCCGGCCTGCACTCCTTCCACTTCGAGTCGGAGGGGATGCGGGCGGCCGACACGCAGGTGCTGGTGAAGGAAGGCGGCAAGGACCAGTCGGTCGCCGTCGTCATGACGCCGGTGACTGCGCCGACGGTGATGACGACCACGGTGCAGACCAAGCCGGCGTCGAGCGGATCGGCGTTGCGCACCACCGGCTACGTGCTCGGCGGAATCGGCATCGCCGGCCTCGCGACCGGCATCGCCGCCGGCGTCATCGCCACCAGCGCCAAGAGCTCCGACTGCAAGAGTGACGTCTGCAAGCCGGGTACGTCGTCGACCGTCCAGACCGACGCGCACATCTCCACCATCGGCTTCATCGCCGGCGGTGCGCTGCTGGCGGCCGGCATCGGCCTGGTGGTGTTCGCGCCGCGATCGAGCAGCGCGCACCCGGAAACCGCGCTGCGCCTGGTGCCGATCTACACCGGAGGGGCGAGCGGCGGCATCGGCGTGGGGGGATCGTTCTGATGAAGCGTCCGTCGCACCGCCTCGCGCTGGCGACGGTCGTCGGCGCGCTCCTGGCGGGCGGCGGCATCTCCGGGTGCGAGGCGGTCCTCGGTACGAGCGATCTGCACGATTCGGACACGGCGACGGACGCGACCACCTTCGACGCCGACTTCGGTGACGACAGGGACGACGACCTCTTCGAGGCGAGCAACGGCGAGGCCGGTCCGAGGAGCGAAGCGGGGTCGAGCGAGGCTGGACCCGGCGATGGAGGAATGTCCGAGGCGAGCCTCCCGCCGGGCCCCAGCTGCGCCAACAGCGCCTCCCGGTACACCTGCGGCGTGCAGCAGAACGACGACTGCTGCGCCGTCGACCCGG
>JAMFST010000954.1 GCA_026225435.1 Labilithrix luteola | reverse complement strand
CCCCGGCGCTCCGAGGAGGAACACCCACGCGTACGCCAGGGCGAGCCCGACGGCGGTGCCCAGGGTAGCGACGATCGCCGCCTCGTACATCTTGCTCCAGAGGACGTCGCCGGTGCTCCACCCGACCGCCTTGAGGACGGCGATCTCGCGGCGCTCGTCGGCAGCGAGACCGCTGGCGCGATCCCAGGCGAGCACCAGCAGCGCGAAGAGCGCGGGGACGGCGGCGGCGAGGATGAGGCCGGAGCGACGGCCGTAGCTGAGCGCGTAGACACGACCGAGGAGGCTGCGCTCGACGATGCGCGCTCCGACGAGCCGGGAGGCGATGGAGCGACCGAGGACGTGCGCCTCGGCCGGGTTGATGACGTCGACGGCGAGATCGGTGGCGCGGTCGTCGGGGATGCCGAGCAGGGCGCGCGCGTCGGTCTCGCTGCAGAGGACGACATCGGCGGTGAAGAGATCGAGCGAGCTCGAGAAGGTGCCGACGAGGGTGAGCGGGCGGATCTGCGCCGCCGGGAGCGCCAGCTGATCGCCCACCTCGAGCCCCAGCTCGCGCGCCAGTCCGACCCCCATGAGCATCTCGCCGGGCGCGTTCAGGCTCCGCCCGCCAGCCAGCGCGCCGCGAGGAATGGCGGAGAGCGAGGCGCCGCCGACGGGCGCACCGACGACAGTGGCGTTCCCCTGGATGGCCGGAAGAAACACGTACCCCCAGAGCCGCGCTCTGACCTTGCCGACGCTGGGGAGGCCGGCGATGCGGGCGGCGTCGGCGGTGGCCACGAGCCCCGGTCTGCCGCCGACCAGCTCCTGCACCACCAGATCCAGCGTGGCCAGCGAGGCGCGCTCGGCCTCGGTGCGCAGCGCGTCGGAGAGAAAGAGCACTGCCGCCAGGAGCGCGACGGTCAGCGCCAGGCCGATCCCGAGCGCGAAGGCCTTCTCCTTGCGCCGCGCCAGCGCTCCGAAGGCGTGCGCGAGGCGATCGAGCGAGGCGCTCACGGCGTCACGCCCGCTGGTTCTGCTTCCATGGCCCACACCTCGCGCGGCGGCGAGATCATCCCGCCCGCCGGATCGGCATCGGCGACCGCGGGCCCTTCGGAGAACGCAGCCCCCGGTTCCTCGAGCGAGGGAAAGCGCAGCCAGCGCGCGCCGCCCGACAGCGCCAGATCGCTCCCCGGAAGACGCGCGATCACCGCGGGAAGCCCGGCCGCGGCGATCTCCTGCGCACGGACGCTCCGCCGGTGCGCCGCGTCGAGCGACAGCGCCACCAGCACCAGCGGCAACACCGCGAGGAGCCCGAGCGCCCGCCGCGCGCCGTTCATGCCGGCCCGAGGACGAGCATCAGCAACTTGGTGAGGAGGAAATCGGCGATGAGCAGCGCGATCGACACGACCACCACGGTGCGCGTGGTGCTGAGCCCGACGCCTTCCGTGCCGCCGGTCGTCTTGAGCCCGAAGTGGCAGCCGAGGATGGCGATGATGAACCCGAAGAACGGCGTCTTGGCGAGCCCGGCGAACAGATCCGGATAGGTGAACACCTGCAGCGAGGACTGGAGGAAGTTCAGCGGCACGGTATTGAACTGCACCGCGGAGATGAAGCAGGCGCCCACGCAGCCGAGGAAGAAGGCGTAGAGCGCGAGGATGGGCATGACGATGATGGCGGCGACCACGCGCGGCATCACCAGCTTCTTCGCCGGATCGGCGCCGAGCGCGCGGATGGCGTCGACCTGCTCGGTGACGTTCAT
>JAMFST010000009.1 GCA_026225435.1 Labilithrix luteola | reverse complement strand
TGTAGCGCTCGTAGTCGGCCAGCTTCACCGTGCCCACCACGGTGCCCACGCGCACGTCGAAGGTGCCGGCGGTGTCGTCGGCCCCTTCGACCACGCCGCCGTACGCCTTGTGCCCTTCGAACGTCGGCGTCCCCTCGAACGGCGCCGGACCGGGCGGAGCCGCCGGCTTCTTCGCCGCTGTCTTCCCCTTCTTGTCCTTGCCGGTGCCGGAGCTGGCCACCGGCCCGCCGAACGTCGGCGCCACCGGCGCAGCCAGCGTCCCCTTGTGCGCCCCTTGCCAGCCGTGCCGCTTGTCGAACGCCTCGAGATCGTCGCGCACCGCCTTGCGCGCCGCCGCCTGCAGCTTCGGGTCGATCGTGGTCGTCACCACGAAGCCCCCCTTGGCCGCGCGCTCCGGATCGATCTCCTTGATCATCTTGCGCACGTACTCGACGATCTCCGGACAGAGCTCGTCGTTCGCCTCGGTGCCCGTCGCCAGCGTGACCTTCTCCGCATCGGCGGTGGCGTAGCGGGCGTCGTCGAGCCAGCCCTTGTCGTGCATCTGCCCGAGCACGTAGGCGCGGCGCATCAGCGCCTTCTGCATGTCCTTGTGCGGCGAGTAGATCTCCGGACCGGGGAGCAACCCGGCGAGCATGGCCGCCTCGGCGATGGTCAGGTTCTTGGCGCTCTTGCCGAAGTTGTAGCGAGCCGCCTCCTCGATGCCGTAGCGCCCGTGCCCGAAGTTGACCTGGTTGATGTACAATTCAAGGATCTTGTCCTTGCCGAGCGCGCGCTCGATCTTCCGCGCCAGGAGCGCCTCGCGGATCTTGCGCGAGTAGGTGCGCTCGGGATCGAGCAGCATCACCTTGACGACCTGCTGGGTGATCGTGGAGGCGCCTTGCCGCGTGTGCCCGGCGCGCAGGTTCACGAGAGCGGCGCGGGCGATGCCCCAGTAGTTCAGCCCGTCGAGCTCGTTGTAGAAGTTGGCGTCCTCGGCCGCGAGGATGGCCAGCTTCACGTGCGCCGGTAGATCGTCGAGCGCCACCACGGTGCGTCGCTCGGTGAACAGCTCGGTGAGGACCGTGCCGTCCTTGGCGAGGATGCGCGTCACCTGCGACGGGTGGTAGTTCGCCGACAGATCGGTGACGTCGGGCAGCTCCGCCTCGAAGTGGTTGATCACCAGGTACGCGACCAGCGCGCCACCGAGACCCAGCGCCAGCAGCGACAGCCCGATGCGGATCGTCCAGCGCAGCGCCTTGCGCACGAACCGCTGCAGCTTGCTGCGCGGCGGACGCGAGCGACCCGGTCGTGAGGGCCGCGACCGCCCCGAGGGATCGCTCGGGAACGAGGCACGCGCCGGACGCGGCGCAGGCGTCCGGGTATCCAGCTTGCCAATCGGCTGCAACGGCGGTTGCGTGCTCACGAGGGGACCGACCTCGACGTGCGCGTCATCCGGCTGCCAACGCCCCGGCGCGCCGGGCGATTCCGCTTCATGCCGCCCGTTCTACCACCGGTCGCGCGGCCAGGTGGGTAGCACGTGCCTCACGACGTGGGCTGGTACGCCGGCCGCTCATGGTCGCAGAATTCGACGATCGCCGGGTTCTTCCATTCACGCTCGGCGAAGGCGACCAGCTTGGTGGGCAGCTGGTACCCGGTCCGGTGGAGCCGCTGGAGCATCATCGCCAGGTCGGTGTCGGCGATGGACCAGGCGCCGAAGAGCGGGCCGCTGTCCTCGGGAACCAGCGCGGAGGCGGCACGCACCAGCTTGTCCGCCGCGCGCAGGCCGGCGGGCGAGAGCGGCGCGAACGGCGTCAGCTTGTCGTGCGGGTAGAAGACGTACTCCGAGGAGCGCTCCTCGCGGATCGGCATCAGATCGCTGCGCACCCAGGCCATCACCTGCCGGGCGCGGGCACGCGGCTTCGCGTCGACCGGAAGGACCGCGGCGTGCGCCGGCGCCGGATACGCGTCCTCGAGGTACTCGACGATGGCGCTGGACTCGGAGACCGCGAAGTCGCCTTCCACGTACGTCGGCACGCGCGCGGTCAGCGAGAGATCGGCGAACGCCGGCTCCAGGTGCGCCTTCTCGTGCAGGTGCACCGGCTCGAGGGTGAACTCGAGCCGCTTGGCGCGCAGCGTGACGAAGCAGGACAGCACGTACGGGCTGGTCCACATCGACTGGACGTGGAGCACGCGAGAAACGGGAGCGCTCATGGCGCGCACTGTACCCGCGATCGCGCCTCAGCGAAGCTGCAGGTACGCGAGCGCCAGCCCGATTCCGAGCAACAGGAACGCCGCCGCGATCCCCACCAGCATCTTCAGGTTGGTCACCGGCCGCGGACCCGCGAGCGACGCCGCCGACGGCGGTGCCGTGTCGTGCGTCGCGTGCGAAGCCCGCCCGCCGGGCGCCGAGATGATCACCTGCGGCTTCGGCGGCGGGGGCGGGGCGGCGACCTGCAGCGGCGGGAGCTGCGTGCGCCCTTCGAGCACCGCCATCAGCGCCGCGCCGAACTCCGCCGAGCTGGCGAAGCGATCCTTCGGCTCCTTGTTGAGCGCCCGCGCGATGACCGGCCAGAGGAGCGGCGGAAACGTCTTGTCCGGCACGCGCGTGGCGAGCGGGATGGGCGGCGACTGCACGTGGAGCTGGATGTACTCCATGGCGTTCTTCGCCTCGAAAGGCAGCTTGCCGGTGAGGACCTCGTACAGGATGACGGCCAGCGAGTAGACGTCGCTCTTCGGATCGAGCGGCTTTCCCTGCGCCTGCTCGGGGCTCATGAACTCCGGCGTGCCGAAGACCATCCCCTCCTGCGTGAGGATCAAGCTCCCAGGGCGCATCTCGCGCTCGGTCACCTTGGCGAGGCCGAAGTCGAGCACCTTGGCGATCTCCGCCTTGTCCTCGTGCGTCCACACCGGGTGGATGGCGTTCGAGCCGAGCGGGACGCGGGTGACGAAGATGTTCTCGGGCTTCATGTCGCGGTGGACGATGCCCTTGCCGTGCGCCTCGTCGAGCGCACCGGCCGACTGAATCAGGAGCGGCAGCGCGCGCTCGACCGGCATGGGCCCCTCGCCGCGAACCGTCTGGTTCAGGTTCTTCCCGTCGAGGTACTCCATGACGATGTACAGCGACCCGTCGTCGAGCTCGCCGTAGAGGAAGACCTTCACCGTGTTCGGGTGCGTGAGGTGGCTCATCGCGCGCGCCTCGCGACGGAAGCGCGAGACCAGATCCGAGCGGCCGGCGAGCTTGGGGTGGAGGATCTTCACCGCCACCATGCGGTTCATCTCCGGCTGCAGCGCCTTGTACACGCTGCCCATGCCGCCGGACCCGATCTTCTGCAGGATCTGGAACTGGCCGTTCAGCAGATCACGGCCGATGAAGGGGTCGACCGGGCGCGCCATCCAACCGCTAGGCGTATCACGCCCTGCCCGCTAGCTGGTGCCTGGTCGCATGCGAAAGAACGCCCGCTGGCGTAGGCTGAGGTCGTGGCCGTTCAAGGAACCGTGATCCGGCGGCCGTGGACGCAGAAAGCGGCCGCGCTGGTCCTCGTCGGTGCAGGCGCCGTGCTGATGAAGCTGTGCGTGGTGGACGTCCTCTCGGCGGCGCACGCCGGGACGGAGGTGAGCCTCAGCTTCAAGGGCGTGCTGCTCGCCCCGCCGGCCCTGTTCTGGCTGCGGTCGCAGCTCGCGGCGCTCGGTTACGATGTCTGAGCCGCCGTACCGGGCGGGCGGCGCCACCGGCCGCTCGTCGCTGGTGCTGCGCTTCGTCTGCGTCGACTCGTGGACGCGCCTCGGCGCCCTGCTGATCCTCGTGTCGGGCTTCGTCTGGGTCATCTCCACCCAGACGGCGGACACGTCGCTCCACACGGCGCTCGGCGCGCTCGCCTTCCTCGCGATGGTCTCGTTCACCATGTTCCCGCTGGTGACGGTGCGCGCGCGCGTCGAAGCGGGGCACCTGGTGGTCTCCGGTCGGCGCTGGCCGGGCGCGGAGACGGTCTGGAGCTGCACGCGTCGTATGCCTCGGTCCGGCCGCACCGTCGGGTCGTCGCTCGCCTCAATGCCTGGCTCACGCCGCACACGACGGGCTAGCAGCCCGTTGAAAAACGGACCGAGCCCGACGCCGGCCGCCTCGTGGCGGCCAAGGCGCGAGGAGGGAGCGGGCTTTTGCCCGTGACCGACGAGCAACGCCGGCCGGCGCGATGCGGACAAGTTGGGCGACGGGAGTTTTTCAACGGGCTGCTAGGGTGCGCGCATGGCGGCGGAATTTCTCGACGCGCCGGAGCTCTCCGGGTTCCGGCATGCCTTCTCCCTGCGCGACGTTCCGGCGGCGCGGCTCGCGGCGCATCTCGGCGTGGCGGCGAACGGGCTGCGCGAGGCGAAGCAGGTGCACGGCGCGGCCGTGGTGACGGCCCGTCTCGAGCCGGTACCCGAGGGGACGGAGGCGGACGCGCTGGTGACCGCGGTGGCCGGCGTCGCGGTCGCCATCAAGGTGGCCGACTGCGTCCCGCTGGTCGCGCGGTCCGATACCGGTGCGGTCGCCGCCATTCACGCCGGGTGGCGCGGCTTCGTCGCCGGCGTGATTCCGAACGCGCTCGCCGAGCTTGGCCGCGTCTCCGGCTCCGACCGGGTCGCCACGTGGACCGTGGTCATCGGTCCGCACATCGGCAGCTGCTGCTTCGAGGTGGGCGCCGACGTCGCCGAGACGATCGCCGCCGCCAGCGATCATCGCGATGGTGTCGTCGTGCCGCAGGCGGGCGGGAAGAACCCGCACGTCGATCTCGACCTCGCCGTCCGCGTGCACCTCGCGCGCGCCGGGATCGCGGCCGAGAACGTGACTCGCCTCGAAGGCTGCACCCGCTGCGACGCCGAGCGCTTCCACTCCTACCGCCGCGACGGCGCCAACGCCGGACGCCACCGCATCGCCGCCGTCGCGAGCGCGCGGTGATCCGCCGATGAGCGCGAGCGCGCCCAGGAGCACCGCCGGCCCCGCGGTGGCCCTGGTGAGCGTCGGCGTGAGCGGCTTCGTCCTCTTCTTCGCCCGCGCCGCCTACCTCTATCCCGGCGGTACCTTCTGCCACGCCGAGAGCCGCGGCTTCGACCCGCTCGCCAACTACTTCTGCGATCTCACCCACCCGCTCTCGCTCGGCGGCGCGGACAACTCGCTCAGTGTCCGGGCGATGCGCGCCGCCATGTTCGCGCTCGGTGTGGCCGTCGTCGGCTTCTTCCAGCTCGATCCGCGGCGGCTCACGAAGGTCCTCGGCACCGTCGCCGGCATCGCCGTGCCGCTCGTGGCGCTGTCTCCCTCGTCGGTCGACGCGCACAAGCACGCGGTGGTCGTCTTCCTCGCCGCGGTGCCCGGTCTCGTCGCCGCCGCGCTCGCTGCGCATCACGCGCGCACGGCGGGCGCCGGCCTGCGCATGATCGCGGCGCTGGCGGTCAGCCTCGCGCTGCTGACGACGGCCCTGTACGTGAAGATCCTCGTCTGGCCGGACGCCTGCGACCTCGCGCTGCCGCTCACGCAGAAGGTGGCGGCCGTCTTTCTGCTCGCGTGGATGGTGGCGACGGCGCGGCGGTCGCTATCATCGGCTGCATGAGCTCTCTCGACAGGTTGGCCGGCGTCCTCGCTTTCGCGCTCGTCGCGGGCTGCAGCGCGTCTCCACCGCCGGCGGCTCCCATGCCGGCCACGCCGCCTCCGCCCGCACC
>JAMFST010000953.1 GCA_026225435.1 Labilithrix luteola | reverse complement strand
GGCGCCGTTGACTTTGATCTCCCTCACCACAGACCACCGTCAGGAGCCGACGCAACCGCCACATACAAGCAACCGCACGCGTAGAGGACGACCGCAGGGAGGACGAGCAAGACACCCGACGCAGGAGGCCCGTACGAGGACCCGGCACGGAGCGGAGCGTAGGGCCGGGGGACCTAGGAGGGCCGGACGCCAACGACGGCGACCGGCGAGCGAGGACCTGGGGCTTAGAGATCCGCTAGGAACTTCTCTGACCAGGGGGCCGGGCGTAGGTCTCCGGGTGAGACCTTTACGTTTGTGCGGGTGCCTCGGGCGTGGAGCAACTCGGGGCCGTCGTCGCCTTCGGGGTAGGACAGACAGCGGAAGGAGAAGACTGCGCTGGTGCGGCCGCGGCGCTCTAGCGAGACCTCGACTACCAGTTCGGCGCGCTCCTGGGTGAAGGGGCTGACGAATTCGATGTCGTACTGCTTGACCACGACGAGGACGTCGGACGGGTCGGTGTCCGCTAGCGAGTGGTACCAGGAGGTCATCGCGCGCTCTACGTGGATGGCGTAGCGCGCGTTGTGCATCACGCCTAGCATGTCCAGCTCGTCGAACCAGACGATCTCGCGGTGGACGTACAGCGGCTTGGGCTCGTCGCTCATCGGTTTTTGAACCAGTCCTTGATATGTGACAGTTTCTTGGGACGCCTCGCCTCCACGCTGCCGAACAGCGTCAGACCGCGGACATGCACGATGGGGGTCTCGGCGGTGTACGGCGTCTCCTGCCGCAGCTCCATGTTGCGCTCGCCGAGGATCGCGGTGCCCTCGTTGACCACCATCACGCCGTCCGGCACGATCAACTTGATCTCGCCGAAGATCGAGGTGGCCGAGATGCTCAGCTCCCGCTGCTCTAGTACGGCCTCGGTCAGGTCGAGCTCTACCGAGCCGAAGATGGCCTTGGCGTCCAGGCCGTTGCGCACCAGCCAGCGGCCTCGCCGCTTCTGCTCGCCGAACACGGCCAGGACGGCGTCGGTGGTCGGCACGCTTGCCAAGGAGGCGGGCCCGTCGGTACGGAAGCCGGTGCCGCCCGCGGCCGCGGGAACGCCGCTCGCGGTGGGCGGGGTGAAGCTGACCGGCAGGTCGGCGACTAGCGGGCGCAGCTGGCCCAGGGTCTTGGCGGCGTACACGTCTTCTAGCCGCTCGGCGTGTTCCTGCGCGTCGAGGCGACCCTCCGCCAGCGCCTGTCCTAGCAGCGCGGCCACGTGGTCGCGGTCGGCGTCGGACGCGCGCAGCGCTAAGCGTCGATCGTCGTGCGGGGACGGATCCATGGAGGACGTGGGCGGGGTCACCGGCCCAACATAGCCGATCGGGGGTTCATGAGGGTTATGGGAAGGGGCCTGAGCTTGAGCTGGGGTGCGCAGGCGGGGACGCGCTTAGGTCAGGCGTTCCAGGGTGGCTTCTACGTTGTGCATCGCCTCCAGCACGGCGGCTTCCTCGTCGCCCGCCTCGATGGCGTCGTACAGCGTGCGGTGGCCGCGCACCATGAACGGCTCGTGGTCCTCGTGCTCGGCGAAGCGCCGCATGGCGGAGGACAGTTCGCCGCTCATCTCCAGGTACATCTCGATGAGCATCGGGTTGTGCGAGGCGACGACCACCGCCTGGTGGAAGCGCACGTCGGCCTCGACCCACGGCACGCCCCACGACTCGTCCCAGCGGCCCAGTTGGCGCGCGCCGACCGAGGCCAGGTCGCGCTCGTCCAGCGCGTCGGCCAGCACGCGCAGGTCTTCCTCCGTACGCCGCCTGGCCGCCAGTCGCGCGCCCTCGACCTCGAGTGCTCGGCGCACTTCCTGGATGTGCACGTCGGTGACGGTGCGCATCTGCCGGCGCAGCGCACCGGCCAGCTCGCTGCGCGACTTCACGTAGGTGCCGTCGCCCTGCCGGACCTCGAGCAGCCCGATGTGGGCCAGGGCCTTGATGGCCTCGCGCACGGTGCCGCGGCCGACCTGGAGGCGCTCGATGAGCTCCGACTCCGGCGGGATGCGCTCGCCCACCGGCCAGGATCCCGAGGAGATCTGTTCGCGCAGCTGTGCGATGACCTCGTCGCACAACGATCCGCGGCGAATGCCCGCCAGCTCACTCACGACGCTCCCTCGCTAGCGCTCGGGTGCGCGTTCGCGGCTGTGTTCAATGGTTCGCTCGCAAGCTCGCTCACGACGCTCCCTCCCGACGCGCGCACCGTCGGCATGCACTGGCAGATCCACAAGGACTCCAACGCCCACCACGCCGTCGCCGAGCGGCGCGTGGAGCGGTAGCCCGAGGCGATCGCGTACCGCTGCGACCCGGCGGAGACGTACGCCGCATCGGCGCCGCTGCCCG
>JAMFST010000113.1 GCA_026225435.1 Labilithrix luteola | reverse complement strand
TGCCGAAGAACTTGGTGATGCCCGTCAGCGAAAGGAGCGGCGGGATCCCGGGGGAGACGCTCATAGCGGCAGGCTCCGCGCGACGAGGACCGCCAGCAGCGCCACGAGCAACACGCCGACGACGAAGATCGCCGGGCCGCGGCGCGCGCTCCGCCCTGGCGCGCACCACGAGCTCCAGCCGCCGGTGAGCGCGGCGATCGGCAGCGCCCAGACACCGAGCGCCGCTCCGAGCGCGAGCGGTGGGCCGGCGGCAGCGGTGAGGCCCACCAGCGAGCCGGCGGTGGCAGCGAAGGCGGAGGTGGGTGTGGCCAGCGCGAGGAGGAAGGCGATGGTGAGGATCATCCGCCGCGTTCCGGTCACCCGGGCGAGCGGGCGGAGCTGACGGTCCACCTTCAGCAGAGGCGCCGCGAGGACCGCTGCGCTCAGCGCCAGCGGCAGCGCGAGGACGGCGAGCGCGCGGGACAGCGGACGGAGCGGCGGATCGTTCTGGAGAGACTGGTCCAGGACCGCGGCTCCGATCGCGATCGCCGCGCCGGCCACCGCCAGTCGACCACGCGCGATCCGTACGAGCGCGAGCAGGTGAACGGCAAGCAGCGCGAGGAGCGGCGTGCTCGGACGAACGAGTCGGAAGGTGCGTTCGCTGCGATCGAGCGCCGAGCTCCAGCCGCGGTGGGCGGCGAGGAACGCGAGCATGAACGCCGGGAGCACGCCGAGCCAGGGGGACGGGTCGAGAACGACGAGGGCCAGCGCTGCGACCAGCACCAGCCGCGCGGTCCAGGTGTGCCAAGCAAGGACGGCGTTCACGAGCGACAGCGAGAGCCCGCTCGCGAGCAACGCCGCGCCAACGCCTTCTCCACGGCCGAAGAGGATCGCGCAGGGAATCTCGACGGGCAGCAGCACGACCAGAAGCGCCGCCGCCCAGGCCGCGGGAGCTGGCCGCAGGGCGCGGAGCATGCGCGTGCCGGGACCATCGAGCACACCGCTCACCACCGGCACGGTCATCCCCGTCCAGACGGCCGCGAAGATGAGCCGGAACCCCTGCCCCGCGTGCCAGGCGCGAAGAACGTCGACCGCCCGCAGCCCCTGCGGCGCGAAGACGATGGACGCGACGATCGCCAGCCCCGTGCCGAAGACGAGCAGCCGGCGGACCAAGCCGTGACCGACGCACCGCCAGAGGGCGCGAACCAGGAGCAGCCGCGCCGCCATCTCCTCGTCGTATCCCAGAAGTTGGCCGCAGCGAACCGCGCGTGCGACCGCTTCCAAGGCCATGACCACGCGCCGCGAAACCGAGCTGGTCGCCCTCCGCAAGCTCGCCGACGAGCTGGCCGGACGGCGAACGGGAAAGATGACCACCGGGCACCTGCTCGCTGCGATCGCCTCGCACTCCTCTCCGGCCGCGGATCTGCTGCTCGAGCGGCGCCTGGGGCCCGACGTGCTGCTCTCCGCCGCGCGTGTGACCACCGACGACGCCAAGGACGCGGTCGACCGTGCGGTGCAGCGGGCGCGCGAGATCGCCGGGAGGACCGGGGCCCGCGAGCCGGATGCGCTGCACCTCCTGCTGGCCCTCTGCCACGATCGCGGCGCTGGCTCGCATCGGGCCCTCGAGCAGTGCGGCGTCGACGTGGGGAAGCTGCGCGCCGCCGCCATGCAGATCGCCCAGGGAATCACCCCGCCGCGTCGCCGGCCGGTGAGCGCACCGCAAGCGTTGAGCGCGAGCAGCGAGCGACCGTCGATGTCGCCGAAGTCCGTGCCGCCGCCGTCGGCGCGCGTCCCCATCTTGCCGGCGAAGGTGCCCGCGCGTCTCGCCGCGCCGGTCCGTCCGACCGCGCCGCCGCCCGC
>JAMFST010000112.1 GCA_026225435.1 Labilithrix luteola | reverse complement strand
CCGACCAGGAAGGCCCCACCATGACCGACTCCCCCGCCGCACCCGCCGCCACCGAGACCGCGATCCTCGCCGGCGGCTGTTTCTGGGGTGCGCAGCAGCTGCTCCGCCGTCGACCCGGTGTCATCTCGACCCGCGTCGGCTACTCGGGCGGCGAGGTTGCGAACGCGACCTACCGTCATCACGGCAATCACGCGGAGTCCGTCGAGATCGTCTTCGACCGCTCGCTGATCTCGTACCGCGAGCTGCTGGAATTCTTCTTCCAGATCCACGACCCGTCGACCACGAACCGCCAGGGCAACGACGTCGGCGCAAGCTACCGCTCGGCCATCTTCTATACGACCGACGAGCAGAAGCGCGTGGCGCTCGACACGATCGCCGACGTCGACGCGTCGGGCCTCTGGCCGGGCAAGGTGGTCACCGAGGTGACCGCCGCGGGCCCGTTCTGGGAGGCCGAAGAGGAGCACCAGGACTACCTCGAGAAGTACCCCGCCGGCTACACCTGCCACTACGTGCGTCCCGGCTGGAAGCTGCCTCACCGCGAGGAGTCGCTCACCCGCTGACCGATGTCGGTGGGTCGGCTTAGTCTTCTTCCGCGCTGCTGGGAGGTTGACCGTGTCGAAAATCACGAACGCCGGATCCGGAGGGCCGGGCGGCGAGAGCGCCCCGGCCCTCCGCTGGCAGGGCCAACGCATCGACGGAGAAGAGGCCGGCGCGCTCCCCGGCCTCACCCGCGTCACAGGTCTCGTCCGCAGTGTGCGCACGCCCGAGTTCGCCGGCGTGACCTTCCACGAGGTGCTCGCCAAGAGCGCGCTCAACCATGTGGCCGAGACGAGCAACATGATGCCCGGCGAGTGGACGATCAACCCGTATCGCGGTTGCACGCACGCCTGCGTCTACTGCTACGCGCGGCCCACCCACGACCACCTGGGGCTCGGAATCGGTGCCGACTTCGAACGCCAGATCGTCGTCAAGACGAACATCGCCGAGGTGCTGCGGTCGGAGCTGGCCCGGAAGCGCACCCTGCCGCAGCGCGTCTCGCTCGGGACCAATACGGATCCTTATCAACGCGCCGAGGGCCGCTACGCCCTGATGCCCGGCATCATCGATGCGCTGGCGGACGCGCGGATGCCGTTCTCGATCCTCACCAAGGGCACGCTGATCCGGCGCGACATCGAGCGCTTGCAGCGGGCGTCGCGCCACGTCAAGGTCGAGTTGGGGATGTCCATCGCCCTCCTCGACGACGAGCTGCAGCACTCGATCGAACCGGGCACGCCCTCGGCCAGCGCGCGGCTCGAGACGGTCCGGGCGATCCGGGCCGCCGGTCTCGACTGCACGGTCTTCGTCGCGCCGATCCTGCCCTGGCTCACCGACGGCGAAGACCAGATCGACGCGCTGATCGGGGCGCTCGCCGACGCCGGCGCCACGAACATCCTGCCGACGCCGCTCTACCTGCTTCCGGGGGTGAAGGAGCTGTTCTTCACCTGGCTGCGGGAGACGCATCCGGAGCTCGTCGAGGGTTACGCGCGCCTCTACTCGTCGGGAACGCGGGCGCCCCGCGGCTACAACGACCTCGTGCACGCGCGGGTGCGGCGCGCGCTCATTGCGCACGGCCTGCCCGTGCCCGACGACGAGACGCACGACAAGTTCGCGCTGCATGGGCGGCGTGCGGCGCCGGCGAGTCCGTCGGCGCCGACGCTGTTCTAGCGGAGCGGCGACGTCTCCCGAGCGGCGTGCGACCACTATCGCCGTCCCTCTAGCGGTGCGGCCGCGAGTGGGATACGTTGACGCCATCGGAGGAATCAAGTTCTCCGTCGCTTCGTCGGCCTAGTCCCCGCCAACTCTTGAGTGGGGCCGGCTGGTCAAATCTGTGACCGGCCATCAGCACTGTCACACAGGTCCCGTTTTCGGTCGATCTGTCTTTTCGCCCTCGGTGAGGGCTTATTCGTAGTGCCGACTTCCGCCTGTAGGGGGCAACCGTGTCTGCTCGTCATGTTCGTCGTACGTCCCGCGCTCGCACGGGTCTCCAACTCGGGTTGGTGGCCATCACCGCGGTCGCGCTCGTGGGTCTCACCGCCGTGTCCGCACAAGCCGCTCTGCCTACGGGGCCGACGACGACGGGGTTGACGGGTTCTCGTCCGTCGGCGACGAACCT
>JAMFST010000952.1 GCA_026225435.1 Labilithrix luteola | reverse complement strand
GGTGCGTGCGGACGAAGTCCCCGGTGCCGTGCGCGCCGAGGTTGCGGCTCGTCGCGCGCGGCCCCTGGACCAACATGCGGCCGCGCGAGCCGGCGCGCGACCGCCACGTCTGCAGCGCCGGGCCGCCGCGCTTCTCCAGGCGTCGCATCTCGAGGTAGGCGGCCTCGTTCAGCGCGAGGAGCGGATCTTTCACCTGCTCGGTGGTGTGCCGCACCACCTCGTCGATCAAACGGGACTTGTCGTCGTTGAAGTGGAAGAGCGGCGTGGACACGGGCGCGAACGTATCATCGGCGATCGCGTCCGTGCGCCGTCACTTCGCCGTCGCCGCGCCGCGCTCCCAGCTCTCCAGGCGGTCGGCCAGACGAGCGCGCTCGGCGGGGAGCGAGCGCGAAAGATCCTTGGATTCGCCGGGATCGGCCCCGATGTCGTAGAGGCCGGTGGTCGCGGTGGTGAGGTCGCGGACGTACTTCAGCCGCCCCTGCAGGATCCCGCGCGCCTGATGACGCACCGCGCCTCGCGTCAAATCGGTGTACAAAATCAGGGGGCGGGCCGGGTCGCCCGCGGAGTCGCCGTTGACGAGGAGCGGCAGCAGGTTCCACGCGTGGGTCTCGGCATCGGTGCCGCCCGCCAGCGTCACCAGGGTGGGCTCGAGATCGACCAGCGACACCGGTGTCGTGATGGTGGACTGGGGCAACCTCGACGCCGAGTAGAGGAACGGCATGCGCGCGAGCAGCAGCACGCGCACGTCCGGCTGGAAGACCGAGCTGCCATGCTCGGTGTACCCGTGCTCGCCGAAGAGCTCCCCGTGGTCGGAGAAGACGAGGGTCGCCGTCTGGTTCTTGTCGGCGCGGGCGTCGAGGCCGCGCAGCAAGCGGCCCACCTCGTCGTCGCAGCTGGCGAGCGCGCTGTCGTAGGCGTCGATCGAATTCGGCCCGCCGTCGCCGAAGTGCCAGCGCGGATCCTGGGCGTAGGGGTTGTGGGTGCACTGATAGTGGACGAAGAGGACGAACGGCTTCGTCCCGTCGGTGGGCGCCTGCGCGAGGTACTCGAGCGCGCTGTTCGTCGTGCGTGCCGCCGCGCCGGCGAAGTTCTCCCGCCAGTCGTCGACCGGCCAGGGCGTCTCCCAGACGCGGAAGCCGGCGCCGACGCCGCGGATGTGCTGCAGGACGTAGCTGATGGTGTACCCGACGCGGTCGTAGCCGAGCTCGGCGAAGCGCTGGCCGAGGAGGCGCGCGCTCGGCAGCACCTCGAGATCCACGCGCGAGCGCGTCTGCGGGATGCGCTCGACGTCGAAGCCGGTCATCACCGAGGCGAGCGAGAAGCGGGTGCTCGCCGCCGCCGTGTAGGCATTCTCGAACCAGGTGGCGCCGTGGCGGAAGGCGTCCAGGTTGGGCGAGGTGGTGCGCGGGTAGCCGGCGAAGTGGAGGTGATCGGGGCGCAGCGCGTCGATCATGATGAGCACCACGTTCGGCTTGGCCGGGCGCGGCGGCAGGCCTCGGAGCGCGGCGGCCGGCTGGCGGTAGGGCACGTAGGGCGTGGCGTCGGAGCCGGAGCAGTTCTCGTCGATGCCGTTGCCGGGAAGGTCGCTGGCAGCCGGGTTGATCTGCGGATCGTGGTCGTTGCAATCGCCGCCGAGGAGGATCGGCGAGTAGCCGTCGTGATCGCGATCGACCATGGCGCGGACGGCGGTGAGGATCGTGCCGCTGAGCGGGCTGCGGTAGAGGACCACGAGGCGCGCCGCCACCGGGATGCGACCGAGGACGAACGGAGCCGGCAGCGCGACGAGGAGCAGCGCGCCAAGGACGAGGAGACCGCGCCGGCCGCCGGCCCCGCCGAGCGCGCGCGCCACGCTGATGCGCAAGACGCCGGCGCTCGAGAGCGCATAGCCGACGATGGCGCCGCTGAGCGTGGGGAGGAACGTCTCGGGAAAGAGCGGGCGGGCGGCGACGACGAGGAGACTGGTGGCGAGGGCCGCCGGCACGAGGCCGCGATAGCCGAGCGTCCAGCGGGGAAGGCGCCGGTGCAGCCCGCGGAGTCGGGGCCCGATCGCCGAGGCGACGATGATGACCAGCGGTGCGCCGACGACGAGCGATCCGAGGAGGACGACGACGACGAAGCTGAGGGTAACGTTGGCGGTGACGCTGGCCGTCCCGCTGCTACGACGGCCGACGAAGGTGGCGGCGGCCACCGAGAGCGCGAGGACAGCGAGCGCGAGCCCCTCGATGCCGCGCGCCTCGGGGATGCCGCGACGGAAGCCGACGACCGCGCGCCGGACCGGGCGCGAATCGAAGAGCGCCCCCAGGAGCAAGGCCGCCGCCAGCGACGGCAGGAGCACCAGCGAGAACGCCTCGTACGCGGCCGTGGGGATGGCCGCGCTCTCGTGGGCGACGGCCGTCGCCTTCCCCGTCTCGATGGCCTCGGCGATCGAGGCGCACACCGCGGCCACGAACAGCCGCGCGGTGGTGCCGAGGCCCGGGCGGAGGCGCATCGCCTCCAAGTAGGGCATCGCCCGGCAGAAGGGGCCGGCGAAGCGCCTGCGCCTCTGTAAACGTGACTATGGAAAAGCTGGCGAGTTTACGGCTTCGCGGGCGGAGTGCTGAGGGCGCGCTCCGGCGCGGGCGACGACGGGAGCATGGCGACCCCTTCGATCTCCACCAGGGCCCCCGGCTCGAGGAGCCCGGCCACCTTCACGAGGCTCATCGCCGGGTAGTGCTTGCCCATGCGCGCCCGCCAGCCCTCGCCGATGGCGCGCTGGGCGGCGCGGTACGCGTCGAGGTCGGTGACGAAGGCGAGCAGCTTGGCGATGTGCTCCGTGCCGCCGCCCGCCTCGCGCACCACCGCGATGATGTTGTCGAGCGCGACCAGGAACTGCGTCGCGAAGTCGGTCGAGACGATGTGCGCGTTCTTGTCCCAGCCGATCTGGCCCGAGATGAAGAGCTGGCGCCCCTCGGCGACGATGCCGTGGGCGTAGCCGCGCGGCGTGGGGAAGTGGATGGGGGTTACGATCTTGCTCATTTCATCACCATGCCGCCGTCGATGGGGATCGCCTGGCCGTTGACGCTGGATGCCGCTTCGCTCGTGAGCATCGCGACGATATGCCCGACGTGGGCCGGAGGGATGATCCGCCTCTGCGGGTTCAATCCCTCGAGACTGGCGCGCGCTTCTTCGGGCGTGCGCTTGGCCTTGTCGACCATCGCGTCGATGGCCTGCGCGGCCATGTCGGTGTCGCAGAAGGCGGGGCAGACCGCGTTGGCGGTGACGCCGCGGGTGGCGAACTCGAGGGCGATCGACCGCGTGAGGCCGATGAGCGCGTGCTTCGAGGCGCTGTACGCCGAGCCGTAACTGAGCCCGGTGATCCCCGCGACCGAGGACACGTTCACCACGCGACCCCAGCGACGCTCGGCCATGCGAGGGACGAGGCGCCGCGCGAGGCGGAAGGCGGAGCGGAGGTTCACGTCGAGGATGCGATCGAGCTCATCGTCGGTGGTGCGGGCGAGCGGCGCGGAGAGGGCGATGCCGGCGTTGTGCACGAGGATGTCGATGGGACCCGCCTCGTTCTCGGCACGGTCGACCGCCTTGTCGAGCGCCGCGGCGTCGGTCACGTCGCAGACGATCGGCAGCGCGCCGGTCTCCTTGGCGACCCGGTTGAGCGCGATCTCGTCGCGCCCCAGGAGCACGAGCTTGTGCCCTTCGGCACGGAGCGCGATGGCGATCGCCTCGCCCAGCCCCTTGCCTCCCCCCGTCACCAGGGCGACTCGCGTCTGTGCCATGACCGATCCCTTACGACGAATCGGAGCCCAGCGAAAGGCACGCAGCTGTGGTCACGCTGCCTAGCGTGACGAACCGCGCCGCAAGCGATCGGCGATCGCGGCCCACGCATCCCCCTCGGGAACCGCTTCGATCACGATGCGCTCGACACCGGCGTCATCGAGGCGGTGCAGGGTCGCGAAGAGCTCGCGGGCGAAGCCCTCCGGATCGGCCGGGAGCACGACCCGCTCGGCGGGATCGGGGAGCAGCGAGGTGCTCGGCGGGATCGTGCTGGCGCGGGTGACGAGCGCGGTGCGCCGGGTGACGGCCGACGCACGCGCGCTGGCGATGGCGGCGTCGCGCCCCTCGACCACGTGGAGCTCGGCGCGGGGGGCGTAGTGCTTGGCGTCCTGTCCCGGAGACTCGTGGACGTCGTTCGCCGCGGCCGCGGGCGCAGGCGCCACCGCGGTCGCCGCGATCATCTCGATCCCCAGCGCGCGGATCGCCTCGGCGGGC
>JAMFST010000951.1 GCA_026225435.1 Labilithrix luteola | reverse complement strand
AGCTAAGGTACAGAGCGTTCGAGCGCGGCCCGGAACCCCTCGTCGTTGCTCGCGGCGATCGCGCGACCAAAATCGGCATTCGCGTCGTCTCCTCGGCCGAGCTCCCGCGCGGGCTCGCCGCGCAGGAGCCAGTACGCGGCAGTAGGAACCTTGGCCGGGTCGATGCGGGCGAGCTTCGCTTCGGCGCCGCCGAAGTCGTCTTCGTAGAAGGCGCGACGTGCGAGGAGGAAGGACGCGGCGACGTCGTCCGGGTGAGCCGCGAGCCATGCGCGGGCCGCGGTGCAGGCGATGTCGTCGACGTCGAGGAGCGCGAGGATGGCGGGGTGCGCGGGGGCGTGACGGAGAGCGGCCCGGAGGGTCGCGCCGAGCGCGAGCTCCTGCAGCTCGGGTGAGCCCACACCGCGAAGAGGGAGCGCGTGGACGACGATGTCCATCGCTCGTGCCGCCTCGCTCTCGGCGACGTCGAGGGCGCGTCCGGCGAACGCGGCGTCGAATGGAGCCGATGTGATCAGGCCGGCGGGGATACGCGGCGGACGCAGCACGGGAGCGATCGGGTACTCGATCGAAGGAAGGTCGTCATCGACCGCGGGAAAGAGCGCACTCACGGTGCGCAACGTTCCGTCGCCCTGGAGAAGCGTGGCGGCGAGATCGGGCTCACCACGAACACCGATGCTGGCGAGGTCGCGCGCGACGGCAGGCTCTGCGGCCATCCTGCTCCACGCGTCGTTGTCGATCGAGGGGCGGCGGTCGGAGCCGAGGAGGATCCACTCGTAGCCGAAGCCGTAGCGAAGCTCGACGTACGGGACCTCGCTCGCGAGCGCGCCGATCATCGCGAGGATGTCGTCCTCGGAGAGCTGCATCACCGGGAGCCACTGCGCGATCACCCCACCTGGGCGCAGTACGCGACGGGCGGCGCGGTAGTACTCGCGTGAGTACAAATTGACGACGCCGGCGTGGTTGGGCGGAGGAGGCTCGGAGGTGATGACGTCGTAGGTCGCGGCGGTCGTGAGCAGGTAGTGGCGGCCGTCGTCGACGGTCACGTGCGTGCGCGGATCGACCAGCGGGTCGACGCCATTGGTGACGGCAGCGAACCAGGGGCTGGAGCCGAGGATCTCGCGCGAGATGTCGACGACGTCGAGGCGTTCGAGGTCGGCGTGCGCCAGGAGGGACCGCGCGGTGTTGCCGACGCCGAAGCAGATGAGAAGCGCGTTCGCGTGATCGGTCGCGAGGAACATCGGGAGATGCCCCATCAGGCCCATGTAACGGCGCGAGGAGAAGCGTGTGTCGCTCATCGTGACGCCCGGAGTACGGAGCTCGCGCCACGTCGGAGAGCCGAAGGTCGAGTGGGAGACGACGGCGACGCTGGTGGTCGTCCCTTCGCGCACGTGATCAGCCGCCGGTCCCGCGAGGAAGGTACGACGGAACTGGCCTTCGGGGACGCGCCACACGATGACCAGCGAGGCGACGGCCACCGCGAGCGCGGCTGCTCTCGGGATGTACCAATGTGCCGAGCGCACGGGGCGCGTGGACCGTTCCGACGCGAACACCACCACGGTGCCCGTCGTCACCGCGATCGCCGCGAGGAGGCTGAACGCGCGCTCGACGCCGAGCCCCGGGATCAAGATGTACGCGGCTGCGAACGAGCCGACCACCCCCGCGATCGCGTTGACGGCATAGAGGCGACCGGTGCCTCGACCGGCGCCACCGTCACGCACGCAGACCGCAGCGAGGAAGGGAAACGCCATCCCCATCAGCAAACACGCGCCTCCCTCGAGGAAGAGCGCAAACGCGAGCGAGAGCAACCACCATCGCGATTCCGGCGCGCGGGCGAGGCTCGGATCGATCGGGACTCGCGCCATCAGGAGGGTGAAGAAGCGGGGCAGGCCGGCGATCGGTGCGAGGGCCAGGAGCCCCGATCCGGACAGGCACAGCGCGGCCCACGCGAGCGGCGATCGAGCGCGATCCGCGCGTGACGACGTGAGGCTCGACCCGATCGCGACGGCGACGAGGTACACCGCGAGCAACACCGAGAACCCGATGACGAGCCCTTCGACGAGGTGCTCGAGCACGCGGCTCCACAGGACCTCGTAGCTCATGGCGCACAGGCCGCTCACGGCGAAGAGGACGAGCGCGAGGTACTGCGGACGCGCGGCCATGGCCGGGTCGGCATCGTCTTCCCGAGAAGCGGGGCGGGGCGGGGGCTCGGGCAGGCGACGCGCGATGAGGGCGACGACGAGATTACCGAGCGCGGCGACGAGCGCAGTGATCGTCATCCCGCACGATGGGATGAGGACGCCGTCCGGCAAGAGGGCTCCCACGACCGCGCCGGCGGTGTTGAAGGCGTAGAGCACGCCGACCGCCTTTCCGCCGTGTCCGGCGCGCATTCTCGCGCGCGAGAGGACGGGGAGCGTGCCGCCCATCAGCGTCGTGGGCACGAGGAGGATGGCCGAGAGCGTGAGGACGCGCGTGACGCCCGAGAGCGCGCCCGAGTTGGCGGAGAGTCGCGCGAGGAGAGACAGCGGGCCGGAGCCGCGCAGCAAGAGGAGCGACACGGCGATGGAGACGCCGCCGATCGCGAGCTCGATCGTGCTGTACAGACGGAGCGGTGAAGCGCTGCGATCCGCCCGCCGCCCGAAGACGACGCTCCCGAGCGCGAGCCCGGCGGTGTAGGTGGCAATCACGGTCGTGATCGCGGCGACCGTCGTCCCGTAATAGAGGCCGAGCGCGCGGATCCAGAGGAGCTCGAAGACGAGGGAGCTGGCGCCAGAGACGAAGACGAGCGCGAGCATGAGGTCACTTTATCGTAGGTCCTCCTCGTTGTAGGCGGACGTCGACGCTCGCCCGGCGGCGTGCGAAGCTCATCGGCGTGT
>JAMFST010000950.1 GCA_026225435.1 Labilithrix luteola | reverse complement strand
GCCGCGGCCTTCGTCGCCGATCTCTCCGAGCCAGGCGCCATGTCGGCGCTCGTGCGCGACGTGCGCACCCAGCTGGGGGCGGTGACGGTCATCCACTGGAACGCGCCGTCGAACCACGCCGGGGATCTCACCACCGCGCCGGCGCTCGAGCTGCGCCAGGCGCTCGACATCAGCGTGGTGAGCCTCGTGGCCGTGCTGCAGGCGTCGCTCCCGGATCTGCGCAAGCAGAAGGACGCCGCCGTGCTGGTGACCAACGGCGCGGTCTCGCTCCACGATCCCAAGCTCGACGCGATGGCGGTCGACGACGGCTTCATGGGCGCGGCCATCGCCAAGGCGGCGCAGCACAAGGCCGTGTCGCTGCTCGCGCGCAAGCTGCGGGCCGACGGCATCTTCGTCGGCGAGGTGGTCGTCGCCGGGATCGTGCAGGGGACCGCCTACGACAACGGCGACGGGATCCTCACGACCGACGAAGTGGCCGCCGAGTTCTGGCGCCTGTACACCGCGCGGCCGGAGGCCTTCGTGTCACGACTCGGCGTGGGCCTCGCCGGCCGCGGCCGCCCCTGACGATCGGTCGCGGTCGAGGAACGACAGGACGGCGGCGTTGAAGATGTCGTTCTTGTCGCCCGCGACCATGTGATCGGCGCTGGCCAGGTCAAAGCTGGGTGAAGCCGCCGTCGACGACCAGGTCCATGCCGGTGGCGTAGCTGCTCTCGTTCGAGGCGAGGAACTGCGCGGCGGCGGCGATCTCACGGTGCGCGCGATGCGACCGAGCGGGATCCAGGCGCTGTACTGCGCGCGCAGCCGGTCGCCGTCCTCCTTGGAGACCGAGTCTCCGCCGACGAGGAGCGGCGTGTCGACCGCACCCGGGCTGAGCGTGTTGACGCGGATGCGGCGGTCCTTGAGCTCCGCGGCCCAGGTGCGGGCGAAGGAGCGGACGGCGGCCTTGCTTGCACCGTAGGTGCTCAGGCCCGCCAGCCCCTTGACGTGCGTCGCCGAGCCGACGAGCACCACCGAGCCGCCGTCGGCGAGGAGCGGTAGCGCCTTCTGCACGGTGAAGAAGGTGGCGCGGGCGTTGACCGCGAACGCCCGGTCGTACAGCTCCGGCGTGGTGTCCGCGAGCGTCGACGTCACGTTGAGCCCGACGTTGGCGACGACGATGTCCACCCTGCCGCGTGCCACGTCGCTCGCCTTCACCGCGGCGTACAGCCGATCGAGATCGGCCAGCTCCGCCGCGTCGCCTTGCACCGCGCTGGCGCGCTCGCCCAGCCTGGCCCGCGCCGCCTCCAGCTCCACCGGCTTGCGCCCGGTGATGAACACGAACGCCCCCTCCCCGACGAACCGCTCGGCGATGGCCAGCCCGATGCCGCTGCTGCTCCCCGTGACGACCGCGATCTTCCCCTTCAACGTCGACATGATGAAATCCTCCCGAGCACTCGCTCGAGAGTTGAGTAAGGCGTTTCACCCTGGCCAGCTACGCGACGCTGAGCAACCCGGTGTTGCTACTTCTGCAACAGCGACTTGCGCAGGTGCTCGACGAAGACGCGCACCTTGGGCGGCACGAAGGGCCCACCGCGGTGGATGACGAAGAGGCTCACCTGCGGCCACGCGTAGCTCGGGAGCAGATGCACCAGCCGGCCGTCGTCGAGCTCGCGCTGCACGTTGATCCTGGGCAGCACGGTGATCCCGGCGCCCTGCAGCGCCATCTCCTTGAGGAAGCCGAGGTCGGAGCCGGCGAGCGCCACGGGCACGGTCACGTGCAGCGTCTCGCCCGTGCCCCTGCGGGTGAACGGCAAGAGGAACGGCCCGCCGCTCTCGGCGAGCGCGAGGAAGCGATGGTTTGCCAGATCCTGCGGCCGGCGCGGGGGAAGGTGCGCCGCCAGGTACGACGGAGCGGCGACCACGCTCCCCTCCGGTTGCGATCCGTTGAGGCGCACCGCCACCAGCGAAGAATCGGCCAGCTTGCCAGTCGCCCGCAGCGCCACGTCGAAGTGCTCCGCCTCGAGATCGACGAACCGCGAGGAGACATTCACCACCAGCACCACCTGCGGATACTGCGCGGTGAAGGAAGCGAAGACCGGGGCGAGCCCAGAGGCGTAGCCGGGCGCGGCGGTGACGCGCAGCTGACCCGACGGCGTCGCCCGCCCGCCGTGCACGGCCGCGGCGTTGGCGTCGCCGAGCAGCTCGAGGACCTCCCCGACACGCAGGCGGTAGGCCGCCCCTTCGTCGGTCACCTCGATGCCGCGGGTGGAGCGGCGCAGCAGGGCGACCCCCAGCGACGACTCGAGGCGGGTGATGCGCCGGCTCACCGTGGCCTTGCTCTCGCCGCTGGTGCGCGCGGAGCCGGTGAGCGAGCGCAGATCGGCGGCCAGCGCGAAGGCGCGCAGATCGCGCAGGTCCCCGACCAGTGTTTCATAATCGGTCACCTTGGCAGTCGAGCGGGGCATCGTGCTCCCGATGATGCAACAGCTGGCGACAGGCCGGTCGAATTCTGCCAATTGGCTAAGCTCCGCGCTCCTCGGAGGCTTCTTCCCTTGCCCAGCACCCCCGCCATCGACGTCGGCTCGCTCCTCGCCCACCCCGCCCTCACCCCGGACCGCGCCGCGCGCACCTTCACGCGCGGCGGCGCGGGGGAGCGGTAGCGGGATGCGCGTCGATGGCAAGGCCATGCGGACGATCTGGGCGGCGCGCGATGGCGTCGTCGGCATCCTCGATCAGGCGCGGCTCCCGCACGAGCTGGTGATCGTGGAGCTGACGACCGCCGCCGAGGTGGCGCACGCGATCCGCTCGATGCAGGTGCGCGGCGCTCCGCTCATCGGGGCGGCGGCGGCGTACGGCGTGGCGCTGGCGATGCGGATCGCTCCGTCCGACGCCGCGCTCGACGATTCGGTGGCGCTGCTGGGGGCGACGCGGCCGACCGCGGTGAACCTGCGCTGGGCCCTCGGTCGCGTGCGCGCGGCGCTCCTCGGGCGTGAGCCGTCCGAGCGCGCCCGCTTCGCCTGGCGCCTGGCGGCGGAGATCGCCGACGAGGACGTGGCCATCAACACCGCCATCGGCGTGCACGGGCTCGCGCTGATCCGGCAGATCGCTGCCGCGCGGACGACGCCGGTGACGCGCGAGCATCCGCTGCAGGTGCTCACCCATTGCAACGCCGGCTGGCTGGCGACGGTCGACGTCGGCACCGCCACCGCGCCGCTCTACGCCGCCTTCGACGCGGGGGTGCCGCTGCACGTGTGGGTCGACGAGACGCGTCCCCGCAACCAGGGCGCCAGCTTGACCGCCTGGGAGCTCGGTCGTCACGGCGTCCCGCACACGGTCATCGCCGACAACACCGGCGGCCACCTGATGCAGCACGGGCGGGTCGACCTGTGCATCGTCGGCTCCGACCGTACGACCGCCACCGGCGACGTCGCCAACAAGATCGGCACCTACCTCAAGGCGCTGGCAGCGCGCGACAACGGTGTACCTTTCTACGTCGCGCTCCCCTCGCCCACCATCGACTGGAGCCTGTCCGACGGCGTGGCCGAGATCCCCATCGAGGAGCGCGCCGCGAGCGAGGTGACCCACGTGAGCGGAAGGCTCGAGGACGGCCGCGTCGCCACCGTGCAGGTGACGCCCGACGGGAGCGGCGTCGCCAACCCGGGCTTCGACGTGACGCCGGCGCGCCTGGTCACCGGGCTGATCACCGAGCGAGGGATCGCCGCCGCGTCACGGGCGGGTCTCGTGGCGCTCTTTCCCGAGCACGCGGCGGAGCGGGAGCGCGGTCATGGCGCACGCTGACACGACCGAGCTGCGCGAGCGGCTCATCGAGGCGGCGCGGCGGCTGAACACCACCGGCCTCACGCGCAACAACTCGGGGAACCTGAGCCACCGCGTGACGACGGGTTTCCTCGTCACGCCGTCCGGCATGCCGTACGACACGCTCGTCGCGGCCGACGTGGTGCACGTCGATCTCGCCGGCAAAGCGAGCGGACGGCGCCTCCCTTCGTCGGAGTGGCGCTTCCATCGCGACGTCTTCGTCGCCCGCCCGGAGGTCGACGTCGTCCTCCACGCGCACGCCCCCTTCGCGACCAGCATCGCGTGCCACGGGCGCGGCATACCCGCCTTCCACTACATGGTCGCCGTCGCCGGAGGGGCTGACATCCGCTGCGCGCCCTACGCGACGTTCGGCACCGAGGAGCTCTCGGCGCACGCCGTCGCCGCGCTCGCGGGCCGGCGCGCCTGCCTCCTCGCCAACCACGGGATGATCGCGCTCGGCGCGGACTTCGCGAGCGCGTTCAAGCTGGCCATCGAGGTGGAGACGCTGGCGGAGATGTACTGGCGGGCCCTGCAGCTCGGCGAGCCGCCCCTCCTCGACGCCGCGGAGATGGCCCGCGTGCTGGACAAGTTCGTCACCTACGGGCGGCAGCCGGAGGAGTGATCCTCGGTCAGCGCCGCGCCAGCTGCCGCGCGATGCTCTCGACGTCGACGCCGACGCGGCATGCGACGGTGGGTGACGATGCGCTCGCCGTGCAGGGTGAGCGTGTGCTGCTCGTCGAAGCGCTCCTGACCACGGCCGGCGCACCGCCGAGGCTGAGGCGAGCGTCGACGCCGATCGCCGCGAGGAACGTCTCGTCATGACTGGCCACCACGAGCCCGCCGGGCCACGCGCGCAGCACCCGGACGAGCGCCTGCTGCCCCACCAGATCGAGGCTGTACGTCGGCTCGTCGAGCAGCAGCAGCTCCGGCAACGGCGAGCGACGCAGCAGGCAGATCAACGCGGCGCGCGCACGCTCCCCGGGACTGAGCGATCGCATCGGCCGCTCCGCGAGCCCCTGCGGAAAGCGATGCGCCGCGACCAGGCGCGCGTACTCCTCGGGCGTGGTCACCAGACCGTGGCGCTCCAGGTACGACCGCAGCGAGTCGTCGAGCCGCCAGTTGGCGCCCCCTTGCTCGATGACACCGATCTTCGCCTCGTCTCGCCAGGCGATACCGGCGCTCGGCGCACGACGGCCGAGAAGAACCTCGAAGAGGCTCGTCTTGCCTGACCCGTTCGGCCCCACTACGGCCAGGCGCTCGCGCCGGAGACGCAGATCGACTGGACCGAAGAGGTGGCGACCCGCGATCTCGAGCGCGACCTCGCGAAGTACGACGACATCGGTGCTGGCAGCCGGCAGCTCGCCCAGCTCGGGGAGCTCCAGCGAGAGGCTCACCGCGAGCATGCGGCGCGTCGACCGACTCCAGTCGCGCAGCGCCATGAGCCGTGCCTCGCGCAGCTGCGAGATCCTCCCCTGGCTGACCTGCGCCTCGCTCCGCTTCGTGTTCAGCCGCATGCGCGAGGTGCCTCGATCGAGCTCGCTGCACCGTCCGTAGCGCTTCTTCCGCGCCTTGCGCCGGGCGACGTGCAGCGTGTGCGCCTCGGCCTCCGCCAGCCGGTGCAGGTTGCGCGCGTAGCGCTGCTCGCTCTCGTCGTGGTCCCGCGCCAGCTCGGCGTCGAGATCCTCGAGCGTCCCCGAGACGAGCCGACAGCCGGCCTCGCTCACGAGGAAGAAATGACGGAAGTCCGCGAGCAAGCGCCGATCATGCGACGCAACCAGGAGACAGCCGGACCACGCGTCGAGCCAGCGGCGAAGCCAGGCGACCCCAGCTTCGTCGAGATCCTCCGTCGGCTCGTCGAGGAGAAGAATCTCCGCGCCCGACCGCCGCGCCGCTTCGAGCGCGGCGCGCCGCTCCTCTCCGTGGCTGCGGGCACGATTGCGCGACTCTTCACCGTCCACCGCGGCCTGCGGAACCAGCCACGGCGCGCTCGCCGTGCGCACGCGCCCGACGTCCGGCTCGAAGTGCCCGGCGATCAGGGCGAGGAGCGTGGACTTGCCACCACCATTGCGGCCGACGAGCGCGACCCGTTCGCGCCCGAGACGCATGGTGAGATCGGCAAAGAGCGTTCGCCCGGCCGCGGTGCGCACCGTCACGCCGGAGATCTCGACCAGCGCTCTCACGACGTCACCCGCCGCAGATCGCGCCGGATCCGTGCCACCACCGCCGCCGGCCCCTGGACTCGTAACCGGAGACCACGCGGTGTTCCCTCGCTGCTCACGACGCGGCACTGCGCGTACACCACCTGGAGGACAGCAGCCGCTGTGTACGGTACGAAGATCGTCACCTCCTCTTCCTGGCCGCGCACGACGCGCAGGAGCGTGGCTTCGAGCTCGGCGATGGCCTGCTGATCGCGCGTCGTCAGCGCGGTCCACGGGCTGCCGGCGGACAGGCGCACCAGCTCGTCCCGCTCCAACGGAGTCGCCAGACCATCCAGCTTGTTGAACACGCAGAACGTCGGCACCTCGCCCGCCCCCATCCGCGCCACCAGGCCGCGGGTGATGGCCAGGTGCTCCTCGCGCTCCGGATCGGTCAGGTCGACCACGAGCACGAGGAGCGACGCGCGGCGGATCTCGTCGAGCGTCGACTCGAAGCTCGCGAGCAGACGCTCCGGCAGCCGGCGGATGAAGCCCACAGTGTCGCTCAGCACCACCTCTCCCCCGTGACGGGTGAGGGAGCGCGAGGTCGTGTCGAGCGTCTCGAACGGCATGTCACGCGCCGACAACTGCGCCCCGGTGAGCGCGTTCATCAGCGAGGTCTTGCCGGCGTTGGTGTAGCCGACCAGCACCACCTGCTTGCAGCCGTCGCGCCGTCGTCGCTGCGTCTCCGCCGACGTCGCCAGCTTCTTCTGCGCCTTGCGCAGCTCCTCCAGCCGCCCGTCCAGCTGCCGCGCGAGCAGCTCCGAGGCGGTCTCTCCCGGTCCGCGCGCGCGAGCGCCCCCACCGGTTTGCTGGTCCATGTCGAGGCCGACGCCGCGGATGCGCGGACGCAGGTACTCGAGCTGCGCGATCTCCACCTGGATGCGAGCGCGCCGCGTGCGCGCGTGGCGGAGGAAGACGTTGAGGATGACGGCTTCGCGATCGCACACGGCGATCCCGCACGCGTCCTCCAGGTTGCGCGTCTGCGAAGGGGACAGCTCGGCGTCGACCACCAGCATCGTCGCCCCGGCCGCGCGCGCTCGCGACGCCAGGTCGAGCGCCAGCCCTTTGCCGAGATGCGTGCGCGGATCGACCGCCGACAGGCGGCAGCTCTCCTGCCCGACCACGTCGCCCCCCTGGCTGCGCACCAGAGCGACGATCTCCCCGAGCTGCGCCGAGCGTACGCGCGCATCGAGCGCCGCGCGCGACGACACCACCGAGGCGACGTAGCAAGCGCTCGCTCGTCCGGTCGTGCCCGCCTCTCTCTCCTCGAACGTCGCGACGATCTCCTCGAAGCGGCCGTCATCGGCGAGCGGTACCTCGCTGTGCTCCAAAACAGGTTTCGAGCTGAACTTCATCATGATTTTTCCGTGCTCCAGACACCAAGGTTTCTTGGGACCGGCGACGGACGACGAGAGTCAGCGGCACTCCCGTGAGGGGGCGACGCGAGATGCCTGCAGGTCGACCGACGCCGGCGACGAGGGACGCAAAGCGCAGCTCCGAACGGGGCTCGTTCGTGCGCGCTTCCAGCGACTCCGTCGCGAACGACTAGCGGAACGAGCGCAGGAACATGATGCCACTCACCCTAGCGGCAAATCGCGTCATGGCAAGTGACGGAACCCATCGAGCACCGTCTGCACCACCTGCTCGGCCAGCCTCTCCCGGTCGGCGCGTGTCTCGCCAGGGCGCGGCTCGTACCAGATGGTCACCCAGTTGAGCGCGCCGAGGAGCGTGCGCGTGGCGACGCGCGCATCGGGGACCGCGAGCGAGCCGTCGTCCACGCCGGCCTGGGTGACGCGGCGAAAGAGCAGCTCGTACTCCCGCCGCTGATCCATCAGCACCTGGAGGATGGCGCGATTCTCGGCGCTCGTCTCGCCGAAGCGATAGAGGTCCACGCCGCGCGCGAGGGTGCGCTGGAAGGGGCGCTTCTCCATCATGCAGAGCGCGTGGGCGCGGGCCATGGCGGCCAGCCGCTCGCCGCCCGGTTCATCGGTGGTGGCGTGCGGGAGGATCGCGTCGAAGACGAGCTCCATCGCCCGCCGCCACACGGCGAAGAACAGCTCCGGCTTCGACGTGAAGTGGTGGTAGACGCGCCCCTTGGTGGCGCCGAGCGTCTCGGCCACGTGGTCCATCGTCGTCGCGTCGTACCCGCGGCGCATGAAGCACTCGGCGGCGGCGGCGAGCACCTCCTCGCGCCGGTCGAAGGTGGAGCGAGTCGGCTCGTCAGCCATCGGGGTGCCGGAAGTCGCGTTCGGGGAGCACGTGGTCCTTGAACTGCTGGCGCAGCGTCAGCTTCGATACCTTACCCGTGGCGGTGAGCGGAAGCGCTTCGACGAACACCACGTCGTCGGGGAGCTGCCAGCGCTCGATCGAGCCGGCGAGCGTGGCCAGCACGTCCTCCCGGGTCGTCTCGGCGCCGGCCGCCTTGACCGCCACCATCAGCGGACGCTCTTGCCAGCGCGGGTGCGGCACGGCGATGACCGCGCAGGCCGCCAGCCCCGGGTTCTTGAGCGCGGCGCTCTCCACGTCGAGCGACGAGATCCACTCGCCCCCCGACTTCACCAGATCCTTGGTGCGATCGACGATCGCCAGGTACCCGTCTGGCGTGATCCGCGCCACGTCGCCGGTGGCGAACCAGCCCTCGGGATCGAAGGCCTTGGCGCTCGCCTCGGGGTTCTTGAAGTAGCCGGAGATGACGCCCGGGCCGCGCACGAAGAGCTCGCCGGTCGCTTCACCGTCGTGCGCCAGACGATTGCCGTCCTCGTCGACGATCTTCAGCTCGACGCCGAAGAGCCGCCGCCCCTGCAGCGCCTTCAGGTCGAGGATCTCGCGCACCGGACGCTGGCTGTCCTTGAGCGCGATCGCCCCGGTGGTGCCGACCGGGCTCATCTCGGTCATCCCCCAGCCGTGAATGACCTCGATCCCCAGCTCCTCGAAGGCCTCGATCATCGGCCGCGGCGCCGCCGAGCCGCCGATGATCACCTCGCGCATCGCCGCCGGCTTGCGCCCGCGCTTCTCGATCTCGGCGAGCAATCCGGCCCATACGGTAGGCACACCGGCCGAGGAGAAGACCTCCTCGCCGTCGAGCAGATCGTAGAGGCTCGGCCCGTCGAGCCGCACGCCCGGCATCACCAGGTGCAGACCGATCATCGGCGCGATGTACGGCAGCCCCCAGGCGTTCACGTGGAAGAGCGGTACCACCGGCAGAACCACCTTGCCCGTGGTGTAGCTCGCGCGCCCGGAGGTGAGCCCGAAGAGCGCGTGCAGCATCACCGAGCGCTGCGTGTAGAGTGCGCCTTTCGGCTCGCCGGTGGTCCCCGAGGTGTAGCAAAGGGACACCGCGGCATTCTCGTCGATGGTCGGCCACGAGTACGACGTCGGCTGCCCGACCAGCAGATCCTCGTAGACCAGGATCCCTTCCAGCCCCTCGCCCACCGGCTTGTGCGCCCGGTCGGTCATGGCGACGTAGATCATCTCCTTCGGCCACACCGCGCGCATCTTGGCGATGAGCGGCGCGAGGTTGATATCGAAGAAGAGGACCCGGTCCTCGGCGTGATTGACGATGTACGCGAGCTGATCGGGAAACAGTCGAGGGTTGACCGTGTGGGTCACCGCGCCGATCCCCCCGATGGCGTAATAGAGCTCGAAGTGCCGGTAGGTATTCCAGGCGAGCGTGGCGACGCGATCCCCTTCGCCGATCCCCATCGCCTTGAGCGCGTGCGCCAGCTGGGCGATGCGCGGCAGCGTCTTTCTCAGCGTCGTGCGGTGAATACCCCCTTCGATCGCGGCGGTCACGAGGCGTGAGTCAGGGTGAATCTCGGCGCCGTACTCGATGGCCGACGACACGTTGAGCGGCGCGTCCATCATCATTCCACGAAGCATTCGATCACTCCTCGCGTGAAGATGCAGCCGCGAGGAGAGAGCGTGTCACGCGTTGGAAGAAACGCTCGACAAGCCCTGCACCCCCGAACATACTCCCCCACATACTGGCGAGTATGTCCTCGCGCTCGTGAGGGCGTCAACCGCTCACGCGTGGCTCGCCGCCCATTGCCCGGCGGAGATGCGCCAGCCCGTCCAGAGCGACGAGGACGTCTGCTGGGGCGGCAGGAAGTGGGTATTCGCCTCTGACGCACAGCGTCTCTGGCTGGAGTGACGTCGGAGCTGTATGGCAACGCGGACTTCCACGCCGACCTTGTGGCGCGGCTACGCGGCTTCTAGGAACGTGTGACCATGACGACGACCAACGAGACGCAAGCCATCACCATCGAAGAGCTGAAGAAGCGGGTTGGCCAGGAGCTCGGCGTGTCCGCCTACCGGGAGATCCCGCAGTCGGCCATCGACCAGTTTGCCGACATCACCGACGATCATCAGTTCATCCACGTGGATCCGGAGAAGGCGAAGGAGAGCCCCTTCGGCGGCACCATCGCCCACGGCTTCCTCACCCTCTCGCTGCTGTCCGCCTTCTCCAAGGAGGCGCTGCCCGCCATCAAGGGCCGCGCGATGGGCGTGAACTACGGCTTCGACAAGCTGCGCATGATGTCGCCGGTCAAGGCGGGGGCGAAGGTCCGCGGTCGCTTCGTGCTCAAGTCGCTCGAGTCGAAGTCGGAGAAGCAGCACCAGATGGTGCACACGGTCACCGTCGAGATCGAGGGCTCGGAGAAGCCCGCGCTCGTCGCCGACTGGGTCACGCTCGCGTACACGAAGTGAGGAGACGAAAGACGTCATGAGCATTCGCTTCGACGACCGGGTGGCCATCGTCACCGGTGCAGGAAATGGTCTCGGTCGGTCCCACGCGCTGGGGCTCGCCGCGCGCGGCGCCAAGGTGGTGGTCGTCGACTTCGGCGGCTCGCGCGACGGCACCGGCGGCTCCACCGAGGCGGCCGACAAGGTCGTCGCCGAGATCACCGCCGCCGGCGGCGAGGCGATGGCCCACGGCGCCAACGTGGCCGATCGCGCGCAGGTCGACGCGATGGTGGCCGCCACGATGGCGCGCTGGGGGCGGGTCGACATCCTCGTCAACAACGCCGGCATCCTCCGCGACAAGACGTTCCTCAAGATGGATCTGGCCGACTTCGAGGCGGTCGTCGACGTTCATCTGATCGGCACGGTGAACTGCACCAAGGCCGTCTGGGAGATCATGCGCGCCCGCAATTACGGCCGCATCCTCTTCACCTCGTCGTCGTCCGGCCTGTACGGCAACTTCGGCCAGGCGAACTACGGCGCGGCCAAGGCGGCGATGGTCGGCCTGATGAACGTGCTGCACATCGAAGGCGGCAAGAACGACATTCGCGTCAACACGCTCGCGCCGACGGCGGCGACCCGCATGACCGAGGGGCTGATGCCGCCGGAGATGCTGGCGCTGCTGACGCCGGAGTCGATCACGCCGGGCGTGCTCTACCTGGTGAGCGAGGAGGCGCCGTCGCGGGTCATCCTGTGTGCGGGCGCGGGCGGCTTCGCGCGGACGATGATCTACGAGACCGAAGGGGTGTACCTGCCCGAGGACGAGCGCACGCCGGAAACGATCGCCGCGCGCTTCGCCGACATCTCGAGCCCCGTCGGGCAGAAGGCGCTGCAGAGCGCTGGCGAGCAGACGGCGAAGTTCGTGCTGCAGGCGTCGGCCGCGAAGGGGCTCAGCGCACCGCAGCGTTGACGACGAGCAACGCGGCGGCGGCCGGGTCGGGCGCGTAGGCGCGCCCCTCGGCGTCGACGACCGCGTTGCGCGCCCCCTTCACGGTAGGAATCGAGGCGACCTTGGTGAGCTCGCCCCCTTCGCCGACGTGCGCCACGGTCAGCGTCGCGGCGCGTCCGGCCGCGGCAAAGAGGAGCTGGCGCGCCGGGAGGTAGTCGAGGTTGTCGACGCCGATGCCGGTGTCGATCCGTCCGCGGAGCGCGCCGTCGTGCGCCATGTCGAGCACCTGTACGTGATCGGTGCAGGCCACGAAGAGCAGGTCGCGCGCCGGGTCGATGGCGATCCCGCGCGCCCCGTCGTCGCCACACCCCGGATGCCAGGTGGAGCGGATGCGCCGCGTCTTGGCGTCGATGGCCAGCGTGGCCCCCTTGTCCGTGTTCGTGAACACCAGGCCGCGCGTGTCATCGACCGCGTAGCCCTCCGGCTCGCCGCCCGTCTCCACCTTTCCGGCGTCGCGCAGGTGCGCGGGGTCCGACGCGTCGAGGATGGTCAGCGTGCCGGCGTCCGGCGTCGTGACCCAGACCTCGCGCGTGGAGCCCACGTAGACGACCCCGTCGGGCGGCGAGCCGAGCTTCACGCAAGCTCCCAGCACCAGGCTGGTCGCGTCGACCGCGCACACCTCGCTCGAGGCGTGGTTACCGACGTAGACGATGCCCGCGCCGACGGTGACGGCGGATGGCCCGGTCTTCACCTTGCGACCGCGCCACTCCCGCTCTCCCGTGGTGAAGCCCGCCACGCTGCGGAAGGTGCCGCGCGCCACGTCGAGCACCTCCAGCGCGCCCATGCTCGGCACCGGCAGGTACACGCGGCCGGCGTCGCGATCGGCCACGAGGTAGTCGAAGGCCATCGGCGAGGTCGCCCCCGGAACGGGAAGACGCGAGCTGCTCCCGATGGTCGACGGAGACGGAGCCGCGCTCTCGCCGGTCGCAGGGGTCGCCCCGGCGCAGGAGACGAGAGCCGCAAGGACCGGCGCGACGGCGACGAGGATCTTCATCCTCGGAGCTTCTAGCGCGGGCGACCGAACGGCCCCCGAACGTGCAAGGTGCGCCATGGGTACGCCGACAGCGGATTTCCAGCGAGATATCGCACTTGGCAGCGGGGTGGTCGAGCGTTTACCGCCTGATGTTTCGAGCGCGGCTGTAGACGGAGCGCCATGTCCCGACGCTTCCTCTTCGCGCTCGCCTGTACGGCGTGCTTCGCCGGTCCCTTCGCTTGCGGCAACTCCGACGACGAGAGCGGCACGCCCGCCACCGGTGACGCCGGCACCGTGGACGCCAGCGAGTCGTCCGACGCGAGCTCGGCGGGCCACCGCGACGCCGCCCTCACCGACGCAGGCACGGTCACCTTCGACGCCGCCGGCGCCACCACCACCATCGCCGCGGCGCGCGCCGCCTCGGTCACGACGCCGATCACGGTCAACGCCATCGTGACCGCCCTCCACGGAGCGATCCCCAACGACGTCTCCGAGTGGTACGTCGAGGACCTCGCTGGCGGCCCCAACTCCGGCGTCGTCGTCTACTGCGACCCCGACAAGACCGCCTGCCCGACCCTCCGGGCGCCGGCGCGCTGGACGGTGGTGCAGATCACCGGCGCTCTCGAGCTGTACCAGGGGCAGATGGAGCTCGTGCCGACGGCGCAGACCATCCTCGCCGACGCCGGCACGCCCCCTCCGATCCCGACCGTCACCATGGCCGACATCGCGCCGTCGGCCACGTCCGACTACCGCGGCGTCCTCGTCAAGCTGGCGAGCGGCACCAAGCTCACCGTCGACGACGTCACCCCGTCCGCGCTCCTCGACACCTCGTGCACCAGCGTGAACGACGCCGGCGCGCGCTCCTGCTCGTACGCCTGCTCGCCGCCCGCCTACTCCGGCTTCACCGCTCACGACGCCCAGGGGAACGAGGTGAACATCGAGGCGCAGTTCTTCGCCACCGACCCGCTCCAGAGCTCCCCCGAGTGCCTCGGCGAGTCCGGCGTCGTGCCGGTCACCAGCGGCATGACCTTCTCGGCGATGGAGGGGGTGCTCGACTACGACAGCTACGCCAAGCAGCAGCAGCTCTCGCCGGTCACTCCCGCGGACTACGCGACGCCGTGAGGCAGGCGCAGGCTCAGTGGGCGCCGGCGCCCCCGCCTGCCGCGATCACCTTCTTGCACCCGAGCACCGCCACCGTCGCCGTGAAGAGCGTGGCGCCGATGACGAAGAAGCAGTCGCCGTAGGCCTGGAGGAAGGCCTGCTTGCGGATGGCCGCATCGAGCGCCCCGAGCGCCATGCGGCTCGCCGTGAGCGGGTCGATCCCGTGGCCGATGAAGTTGTGGGTGTACTGCTCGAGGCGCTGGTGGGTGAGGAAGTCGTTGGCGCCGACGTGCTCGCCGATGCGGTTGGAGTGCAGGTGCTCGCGCTGGGTGAGAAGCGCCGACGTCAGCGCGATCCCGATCGAGCCACCGAGGTTGCGCATCATGTTGAAGAGCCCGGAGGCGCTGCCGGCGTTGGCCGGCTCGATGCCCCCGGTCGCCAGCGCGGAGAGCGGCACCATGACCAGCGGCGCTCCGAGCGCGCGCACCGCCTGGGAGATGCGCAGCTGGTCGTAGGCCACGTCGGCGTCGAGGAAGTAGTTCAGCATGCAGCTGCAGCCGAAGATGCACAGCCCCACGGCGATGAGCAGGCGGCTGTCGAAGCGCTTCATCAGCATCGGCACCAGCGGCATGATGAGCAGCTGCGGCAGGCCGGCCCACATGATGGTGCGCCCGATCTGCAGCGAGTTGTAGCCCTGCACCTGCGCCAGGTAGAGGGGCAAGACGAACGAGCTGGCGTACAAACCTACGCCAAAGCCTACGTTGATCACCGTGCCGAAGGCGAAGTTGCGCCGCCCCAGGAGCCGCAGGTTGAGCAGCGGCCGCGGGGCGTACCAGAGCTCCCGGCAGAGGAAGGCGGTCAAGCTGATGGCCGCGACGATGGCCATGCGGAAGATGAGCAGCGAGCCGAACCAGTCCTTGCGCTCCCCCTCCTCGAGGAAGACCGTGAGGCAGGCGAGGCCGATGGCCATGGTGACGACGCCCCACCAGTCGCCGCCGCGGAGCTTCGACAGGTCCATCGGCGCCTTGTCCATCGCGTACCAGGTCGACCCGATGAGCATCGCCCCGGGGACCAGGTTGATGAAGAAGATGAGCGGCCAGCCGTAGTTCTCGGTGAGCCAGCCGCCGATGGTCGGGCCGATGGACGGGGCGAAGGTGGCGGTGACGCCGAAGAGCGCGAACCCCATCGGCCGCTTCGCCGGCGGCAGGTTCGTCAGGATGATCTGGAACGCCATGGGGATGAGCGCTCCTCCGGTGAACCCCTGGAAGGCGCGGAAGACGACCATGCTCTCCAGGTTCCAGGCGAAGCCGCACGCGGTGGAGAAGAAGAGAAACAGCGCAGCCGTGCCGAGGAGGTAGTTCCGGACGGAGAAGATCGACGCCAGCCAGGCCGAGAGCGGGATGATGATGATCTCGGTCGTCAGGTAGCTGGTGGAGATCCAGCTCCCCTCGTCCAGCGTCGCGCCGAGCGCGCCGGTGATGTCCTTCAGCGAAGCGTTGGTGATCTGGATGTCGAGGACCGCCATGAACGCGCCGAGCAGCGCGCCGAGCACGCCGATCCACTGGCGGAGACTGACCTGGTCGGACGGGGGCGTGGGCGCCATGGCTCTGGCGGGCGCGGCCTTCGCAACAGGTTCGGCAACGGTATGCGCGACCTTGAGGTCGAGCTCGCGAGAAACGGTGGCAGCCATCCGCCTCTTACGATGCGCGAGAGGGCCCCGACCCTTGAGACTTGTTTGGTCCCCGTCTGAAGCCTTTGAGGCATCACGTTTCGTTAGGGAGTAAGACGAGCGTGTGGAGCTGCGTCACCTTCGCTACTTCCTCGCCGTCGCCGATGAGCTCAGCTTTCGTGGCGCCGCGCGCCTCCTCCACGTCGCGCAGCCGTCCCTCGGCCGGCAGATCCGCGACCTCGAGGACGAGGTCGGCGAGCGCCTCTTCGACCGCGATCGGAGGCAGGTCTCGCTGACCGACGCGGGGCGCGTGCTCCTCGGGGAGGCCCAGATCGTCCTCGCCGCCGCCGAGCACGCGCTGCAGGCGGCGCGCGACGCGGCTCGCGGAGAGCGCGGCGTCCTGCGCATCGGCAACATCGGCCGCCTGTCGAGCTCGTACCTCGCCCGTGGGTTCGCCACCTTCCGCGAGCAGCATCCGCGGGTCGAGATCCAGCTGGTCGAGCTCAACACCGACGAACAGCGAGACGCCTTGCGCCGCGGGGTCATCGACGTCGGTCTCCAGCCGATCGAGCACGGGTCCGCGCTCGAGAGCGAGCTATCGGCGGTGTCGGTCGTTCGCTCCCCCATCGTCGCTCTCCTGCCGGCGGACCACCGCCTCGCCGCCGAGCGCGCGGTGACGCTCGCTTCCTTGAGCGACGAGCCCTTCCTCAAGTTCCAGGGTCGCGTGGGCACCGGCTACGAGCGCTTCGTCGGCGACCTCTGCCGCGTCTTCGGCGGCTTCACCGTGCGCTTCACCAGCCCGGCGGTGGACAACCCGGAGACGCTCTACAGCCTGGTGGCCGCCGGACGCGGCGTGGTGCTCATCCCCAAGATGGTGACCAAGCGATCGCCGTCGAACGGCGGCTGGATCGCCCGCCCCGTGCGCACCGTCCCCCCCTTCGAGCTCACCGCCGTCTGGCGCACCGCCAACACGTCGCTGCTCCTCGAAGGCTACCTGCGCGTGCTGACGAAGAAGGCGGCGTGAAGGTCAGCGGCGAGGTCAGGGCAGGCTCACCTTCGAGACCTTCTCGAGGTACGCGATCAGCGCGTCCTGCACCTTCGGGTCGCGCGCCGCCGGGTGGGTCTCGCGCTCCTTCTGGTGGTAGAAATACCTCGCGCTCACCTTGGCGGCGGGGTCATCGCTCACCGCGAGCCACGCCTGGGTGACGGCGCCGGCGGCGAGATCGTCCGGTGCGCCGCGGCCGCCCATCTTCGTCGCCACCCAGCCCGGCTCCACCGCCGTCGAGAGCACGTCGGGCCAGCGCGCGGCGACCGCGTAAGCGAGCACCACGTCGAAGAGCTTGGTGTCGGAGTACGCCTGGCTCCCCGCCCAGCGACGCTCGGCCCACTGCGCGTCGCGCAGATCCGGGCTGCCCCCCTTG
>JAMFST010000949.1 GCA_026225435.1 Labilithrix luteola | reverse complement strand
GCTCGTAGACCGCGCGGGCCAGATCGGCCTCGTGCACGGTGACCAGCGCCGAGGTGACCTTCACCCCCTGCCGCGCCATGCCCACGCCGTGAACGCCGTGGATCCCGGCCATGCCGTCGACCGGCCCCTCCAGCATGGTCTCGATGCCGTAGGTCGTGCGCCAGGCCTCCATGCGCTCGTAGAAGCAGTAGCGCTCGTACGCGGTCCCCAGACCGCGATCACGTTCGACGACTTTCGGCAGACGGTCTTCGGTCATTCGAGTCCCAGCATGTTGGCGGTGACGCGGGCCAGCGAGGGCGCGTCGAGGAGCAGGTTGGTGTAGCTGGCGTTGGCCAGCGGGCAGGCGCATTCCTTGTTCTTCACGCTGGTGCGGAAGCTCTCGGCGATCTCGCCGAACCACACCTTACGGAAGTCGTAGTCGTGGTCGCGCAGGTTGCCCATCGACTCGGCGCGCACGCAGCAGCCCCACAGGTTCCCGTCGGGGGCGAGGTGCGCGCTCGCCCAGCCGGCGTAGCAGTCGATCACCTGGCGCTTCTCCTCGAGGATGGTGGACGCCAGGTCGTAGTACTCGAGGCGGAGCGACTCGACGAGGCGCGCCACCGGGATGGTCGAGCGGTTCTCGGCGATGGTCGCCTTCAGGTGCTGCACTGCGCGGCGGTAGTCGGCCGGATCGGGGCTGATGTCCTTGTCCGTCGTCTTCAGCTCGACGCGGTTCTCCGCCACCTCGGTGATGAATGAGTCCGGCTTGAAGATGGCCCGCGCCTCGCGCTCGATCTCGGGGATGCGCGCGACGTTGAACTTGGAGATGACCGTGTGCACGCCGAGGACGATGTGCGGGTAGGTCTCCTTCAGCTCGTGAATCAGCTTGGCGACCTCGAGCAGCTTGGCGAAGTTGTTGGGCGCGCCGCGCAGCTTGTCGTGCGCCACGCCGATCTCGTCGACGGAGAGATTCAGCACCAGCTGCGAGCCCTGGCTGTACTCGGCGATGCGGGGGAGCAGCGAGAAGATGCGCTCGGTCAGCACCCCGTTCATCGGGATGTTGATGATGGTCGGCTCGATCTCCTTCTTGATGAGGCGGACGATCTCGTCGAGCTCGCGGCGAAGGAACTGGTCCCCCCCGGAGATGGTGACCCAGACCGGCACCTTCTCGAGGGTACGGAAGATCTTGCCGTACTCGTCGAGCGAGAGGTCGTCGACCTTCTTCTGCCAGATGTCGCAGGTGGCGCAGCGCGACGGACAGTTGTACGTCACCGAGACGGTGAGGTTCACCGGCAGCTGCCGGGTCCGCCGGGTGGCGTGCTCGACGCGGTAGCCGGCCAGCCGGGCGAGGAGCGGAAGCTTCTTCTTCATGACGTCACCCCTCGCGCCGCGATGGTCCGCGCTAGCCCTTCGCGGTAGCCCACCGTGGGGGTGAAGCCGAGCAAACGGCGCGCTTTGGCGTTGTCGAACGAGATCGGCTTGCACATGACGTCGAGCTTCTCCTGGTTGAGCGGCGGCTCGCCGCGAAAGAGCACTTCGCGCGCCGCGAGACGCTCGACGACGGCGGCCACTCCGCGCGCCACCGGCAAGGGGACGAAGACGGGAGGAAGTCGCCGCCCGAGGAGGCGCGCCACCTGCTGCGAGAGCTCGCGCAGGGTGATCGTCTCCGGGCCGCTGAGGATGAACCCCTCGCCCAGGGCCGCGTCGACGGTCGCGGCGAGCGCCAGACCGGCGACGAAGTCGTCCACGTGGGTGTGGTGGAGCAGGTTGTTCCCGCGGCCGACGAGGAGGTAGTGCCCGCGGTCGATCATCGCGACCAGCTTGTCGAGCATGCCGTTGGTGTCACCGGGACCGTAGGTGATGGTCGGCCGGACGATGACGTGGGGAAGCCCGAGCTCGGGGGCCAGCGAGGTGACCAGCCGCTCCGCCTTCACCTTCGAGGCGCTGTAGTCGGTGGCCGGCGCGTAGGGGTGCGTTTCGCTCACCGGAAGCTGCCGGGGGAAGCCGTACACCCCGACCG
>JAMFST010000948.1 GCA_026225435.1 Labilithrix luteola | reverse complement strand
GGTGGTCGTTGTAGTCGGCGATCCAGAGAGGGATCTCCGCGATGACGCTGGCAGCGGTGTCGAGCTTCGCGAGGTAGGCGTAGTCGCGCTTCAGGGTCTTCACGAAGGACTCGGCCATGCCGTTGGATTCGAGCGAGTACGAGGGCGTCGTGCAGACGATGAAGCCGCTGTCGCGGCCGAAGTCGCGTGTTGCCTGCGCCGTGTACTGGGGGCCGTTGTCGGAGAGCCACTGGATGCGCCGCGGCGCGCGTGTGGTGCCGGTGCCGAAGCGGTACTCGAGGCTCTCGGCCATGAGGTCGCGGATGTCCTCGCCGAGCAGCGGCTCCGCCTTGGCAATCCAGCCGACGACCTCGCGGTCGCAGCAGTCGAGCGCGAAGGCGACGTGGACGCGCTCGCCCGACCAGCACCGGAACTCGAGCCCGTCGGAGCACCAACGCATGTTGCTCCTAGGCGTAATGACCTTGCCCTCGTGGCGGCGCGCGGGCAGCACGCCGTGGCGCGCCAGGACCAGCTTCTCGGCGGCCATCACGCGGTAGACGCGCTTGTGATTGACCGGCGGCTCCTGCTCGCGATTGAGCATGGCTGTGACGCGGCGGTAGCCGTACGTGGCCCGCACGGCGACGAGCGGCCGGATGCGTGCGAGCAACGGCGCGTCGCTCGGGGTCGAGACGTGACGCCCGCGCGGCTCCTTCGGCGCGCGATGCGCCGACAGGTGCGAGCGCGACAGACCAAGAGCGCGGGCCACCGCGCTCACCGTCCACCGCCCTCGCCCGAGGAGGAGCCGCGCGGCAGCCATTTTTTTGAGCGCGCGATGTCCACTGTCTCCTTGAGGATCTCGACCTCCATCGTCTTCTTGCCGAGCATCCTCTCGAGCTCCCGGACGCGCTGCCGCAACGCCCGCGCCTCGCTCTCAGGAACGACCGCCTCGCCCGCCTCGAGCGCCTTGTCCGCCCCTGCATCCATCTGCCTCTTCCAATGGAAGAGCAGACTCGGAGCGATGCCATACCTGCGAGCAACGCCCGACACCGACTGCCCCGGACGCGTGGACTCGTCGAGGAGAAGCCGCTTCTGCTTTGCTGTGAACGACCGCCGTTTCCCCGGCTTGGGGGGCTCGAACGCCAGCTCGAGCTCCCCTTCGAACGTGTTGGTCATGGGTCCGTCCTATGCGTAACGGATCTGTCTGGACCTGGAAGGGGCTACATCACAAGGCGCTGTATGCCGGTGAGGCAACCGGATAGGCACTATGGCCATTATGCGCGAAGCCGCGCGACGCGACTCGGGGCCGCGCGCGGCGCGAAGAGAGGGAGGTCGGCGCGGGGCGTGCGAGAGCGGCGGCGTGACGTGTACCGGGGAGCACGGCGCGTGCTGACCGAATCTCGGGGTGGGTCGGATCCGTTTCCCCGCGGCGCCGCCAGTGTCAGCTGGTCTTGCGCCGGTATTGCTCGACGAGGGCGGCGACTGTCTCGCCGCTTCAACTTCGCGGGGCGAGAATCTAAAGCTGACGGCTGCGTGGAGGTCTGGGGATCTCGAGGCGCCAGAAGAGGTGCCGGATTGAACAATCCTCCGCAGCCTGACGAGCGGCACGACGGTCACGGCGTCGCCGCGCCGATGTTCGGGTGGTATGATCCACCGTTGAGCTGCCATCGTCAGGGCGGCCGACAGCGTTGACTGCCGAGGGGAACCCGCATCGATGATGACTGTGAGGTGGTTTGGGCGACTCGTGGCGGTGAGCTTCATGGCGGCCGTGCTCGCCGCCTGCTCGAACACCGATAGCGGGATGAGCAGCGGCGGCGATTCCGGCATCTCCCCCGGTGGTTCTGGCGATGCCGGCAATGACGGCGGCGGCGGAATCGCCGCCTGTCTCTCCAACTGTCCCGATGGACACACCTGCACCTCCGACTCCGCCTGCGCGAGCGGCTCGTGCAGCGCTGGCCTGTGCGAGGACCTGAGCTGTAGCGACGGGCAGAAGGACGGGACCGAGACGTCCACCGACTGCGGCGGCACCTGCGCCCCCTGCGTCGACGGGCGCTCCTGCCTCATCGGCGCGGACTGCACGAGCGACGTCTGCGATCCGGCGACGCGCATGTGCGACGCCCCCACCGCCACCGACGGGGTGAAGAACGGCAGCGAGACGGACGTCGACTGCGGCGACAGCGGCACCGGCGAGGCGGACAATGCGCCTGCCTGCGCCGACGGCAAGGGCTGCAACGTGGCGAGCGACTGCGTCGACGACCAGTGCGGCACGAACCACACGTGCCTCGCGGCGACCTGCTCGGACGGGAAGAAGGACGGCAGCGAGACCGGGACCGACTGCGGCGGGTCGTGCAACGCCTGCGCGGACGGCATCGCCTGCAAGGCGAACGCGGACTGCACGAGCAAGAGCTGCGACGTCAACGGCAGCAAGACGTGCCTCGCGCCCACATCGAGCGACGGCATCCAGAACGGCAACGAGACCGACACCGACTGCGGCTCCGGCCCCACCGGCGAGAACACCCACGCTCCGGCCTGCGGCGACGGGAAGAAGTGCGACGCGGGGAGCGACTGCCTCGATCTGATCTGCAGCCCGAACGGCGTCTGCTCGGCGGTCAGCTGCACCGACGGGGTGAAGAACGGCGACGAGACTGGCGTCGACTGCGGCGGCGGGCCGCAGAGCGGTTGCGTGGCGTGCCCCGACATGGGCGGTTGCAAGGCCGACACCGACTGCACGAGCAAGAGCTGCGACGTGAACGGCACGCTGCTGTGCCTCGCGCCGACGTCGAGCGACGGGATCAAGAACGGGAACGAGACCGACACCGACTGTGGCCACGGCGGCACCGGTGAAGCCACCAACGCGCCGACCTGCCCCGACGGCGACGGCTGCGTGACCGGCGCGGACTGCGTCGACAAGGAGTGCGGCACCAACCTGAAGTGCACCCCGGCCTCCTGCACCGACGGCGTGCAGAACGGGAAGGAGACGGCGACCGACTGCGGCGGGACGTGCAGCGGCTGCGCGGACCACGTGGCCTGCCTGGTCAACTCCGACTGCGCGAGCAAGAGCTGCGACAGCGCGGGCACGCTGCTGTGCCTCGTGCCGACGTCGACCGACGGGATCACCAACGGCAACGAGACCGACAAGGACTGCGGCTCCGGCGGCACGGGCGACAACGCGGAGAACACCCACGCACCGGCGTGCCCCGACGGCGAGAAGTGCGCGACGGGCGCCGACTGCACCGACCTGGTCTGCGGCGCGGGCGCCTGTTCGGCCCCGAGCTGCAGCGATGGCGTGAAGAACGGTCACGAGACCGGCAAGGATTGCGGCGACGGAGCGGTCACCGGCTGCCTGGCCTGCGGGGACGGCGTCGGCTGCACCGCCGGGAGCGACTGCACGAGCCTGAGCTGCAACACGACGTCGAAGGCGTGCAACGCGCCGACGAGCACCGACGGGCTGAAGAACGGGAACGAGTCCGACGTGGACTGCGGTTCCAGCGGCACCGGG